>DATNKQ010000516.1:0-2402 GCA_035603315.1 Thermoanaerobaculia bacterium | reverse complement strand
CGACCGCCTGCGCGCGGCGCGGGCGCAGCTCTCGTCGATCTCCACCGGCTCTCCAGCCGCCGGGTCCCGCCTGAGCCTGGCCCGCGAGAGCGCCGCCGGTCTGGCGCGGCGGCTCGCCGCCCTCGCCGTCCGGGCGCCCTTCGACGGCGTCGTCTACGGGCTGCCGCGGACGCGCGGCGAGGCGGTCGCCCCCGGCCAGCGGGTGGCGAGCGTCACCGATCCCGACCACCCCCACGTCCGCTTCCGCGTCGACCAGCCCGACCTGCCGCGGGTGGCCTCCGGCCAGCGCCTTCTCGTCGCCTTCAACGGCCTGCCCGACCGCCAGTGGGAGGGGACCGTCCGCCAAGTGGGCGGCGACCTCAAGGAGGCGGGCGGACGGGTGGTGGGGGAAGGGACGGGGGAGATCGCCGACCCCGGCCACGCCCTGCCGCTCAACGCCGCCGTCGACGTCCAGTTGGTGGTGGCGGAGAAGCGGGGCGTGCTGATCGTGCCGCGGGCCGCCCTGCGTCGGGAAGGGGGCCAGCGCGTGGTCTACCTGCTGCAGCAGGGCGCGGCCCGGCGGCGGGTCGTCGAGGTCGGCCAGATCGCGCTCGCCGAGGTCGAGATCACCGGCGGGCTCGCGCCCGGCGACCCCGTCATCGTCGACTCGCCCGTGCCGCTCCACGAGGGGCTTCGTGTCCGCGCCGCCCAGCCCTGAGTGGCCTGAGTGGCTGCCGCGGCCCGAGGTGCTGGAGACGGCGCTGCACCGTTTCCGCACCCATCCCCTGCAGACCTGGCTCACCCTCACCGGCCTCTTCGTCGGCACCGCCGCCATCATCGTCGTGGTATCGCTGGGCTTGACCGGCCGCGGCTTCGTCATGACCCAGATCGAGGGGGTGGGATCGCACCTCATCTGGGCCACCTACCAGGGCACGGTGGCGTCGGGGGTGTCGCGCCGCACCGACGACCAGATCCGCGACTCCGACCTCCGGGCCGTGTCGGCGCGGGGCGACCTCTTCTCCGGGGTGACGCCGCTCGTCATCCTCCACGGCCAGGTCACGGTGCTGGCGAAGTCGGTCGACCTGACCGTCCTCGGCACCACCGCCAACTATCCCGAAGTGCGCAAGAACGTCCACCTCCTGCGCGGCCGCTTCCTGGACGACGACGACGCGGCCTCCCAGGCCAAGGTCTGCGTCGTCAGCCGCCATCTCTACGAGCGGCTCTTCCCCGGCGAGGAGGTGGACGGCCAGGCGGTCCGCACCCTCGGCCTGTCGTTCGCGGTGGTGGGCGAATTCGAGGAGCCGGTCGACACCCTCGGCCAGGGCGACGTCACCCCCGACACGATCTTCATCCCCGTCACCGCCTCCTGGTTCTTCGTCCCGGCGCACCGCGTCGACACTCTCTTCGCCGAGGTCCGCGACTTCACGGTGATGCCGCTCGCGGTGCAGACGGTCGAGGAGATCCTGCGCGAGCGGCACCAGCCGGGATCGCAGTACGAGGTGCAGAGCATGCAGGCCGTCGTCAAGGTGGCGAACGCCATCTCCTGGGGGCTCGTCGTCGTCTTCGTCCTGGTGGCTGCCGTGTCGGTCGTCGTCGGCGGGGTGGGGATCATGAACATCCTCCTGGCCTCGGTCGAGCAGCGCATCCGCGAGATCGGGCTGCGGATGTCGGTCGGCGCCCGCCGCCGCGACGTCCTCTACCAGTTCCTCCTGGAGGCGCTGCTCCTGGGGGCGATCGGCTCTGCCCTCGGCGCCCTGGGCGGCCTCGGCCTGCCGCTCCTCGCCCGTCCCTTCGTCGACGGCGTCACCGTCCAGGTCTCCGCCCTGGCGGCCGTCCTCGCCTTCCTCTTCTCCTGCGGAATCACCGTCCTCTTCGGCATGGTCCCGGCCTACCGGGCCGCCCGTCTCGATCCCGTGGAGGCGCTCCGCCATGAATGACCTCGCCGTCGTCACTGTCGTCGCCGGAATGCTGCTCGCCGCCGCGCCGCCGGCTGTGGTCCAGACGCCGCCTCCGCCACCGGCAGCCGCGCCGCTGACGCTCGGCGCCGCCGTCGAGCTGGCGCTCGCCAACGCCCCCGCCCTCGCCCCGGCGCGCGCCGGCGAGCGGGAGGCGGCGGCCTCCTCAAGGCTCGCCGCTGACGCCTTCCGTCCCGAGGCCTTCCTCACCACGACGCCACGGTACGGACGCGGGCTCCCCATCGACGTCGACGGGCGCTTTCCGGCGATCGCCGGCCTGGAGGTGCGGCAGAGCCTCTTCGATCCGGAGCGGCGGTGGGCTGCCGTCGAGGCGCGGGTCGGCGAGGCGACGGCGCGCTCGGGCGCCGAGCGGGCGCGCGCCGAGACCGCCCGCGGCGCCGCCGAGCTCTACCTCCGCTGCTGGGCCGACTCGCGGCTCTCGGCCATCGCCCTAGACCGCGAGCGGCC
>DATNKQ010000512.1:0-3780 GCA_035603315.1 Thermoanaerobaculia bacterium | reverse complement strand
ATGCGCGGGGCCGGGCCGTCCGGGGCCGGCGCCACCGCCACCGCCTCGCCGACCGCCGCCGCTGCCGACGGCGCCAGCACTTCGACCTCCGCCCCCGACTCCAGCAACACCTGGTAGTAGGAGACCGGACCGGCGTAGCGCCGCTCGGCGACACGGCCTGGAAGCGCACCGGCGGCCGCCTCAGCCTGGAAGCCCACCGACTCCGGACGGACGATGAGGTCGACGGGATCGCCGGCAGAGAGGGTCTCCCCGGCAGCCCCCGTCCAGGAGACCGCCGCGCCGGCGGCCGATCCGTCGAAGCGGACGGCTCCCCCGCCGTCCGATCCCGCCCCGAGATACGTCCCCGGCAGCGAGCTCGAGCGTCCCACGAAGGTGGCCACGAAGCGGGTCGCCGGCCGCTCGTAGAGCTCCTCCGGCGTCCCCACCTGCTGCAGCACTCCGCCCCACAGCACGGCCACGCGGTCCCCGAGGTGGAAGGCCTCCTCCTGTTCGTGGGTGACGAGGAGGGTGGTGATGCCCACCCGCAGGATGGCCGCCTTGAGCTCGCGGCGGGTCCGCTCGCGGAGAGTGGGGTCGAGGTTCGAGAGCGGCTCGTCGAGGAGGAGGACCCGCGGCTCCGGAGCGAGCGCGCGGGCGACCGCCACCCGCTGCTGCTGGCCGCCCGAGATCTCCCCCACTTTCCGCCCCTCGTAGCCGGGGAGGTCGACGAGCGCCAGGACCTCGGCCACCCGCCGCGCCCGCGCCGCGCGGTCGAGCCCGCGGCCGTCGAGGCCGAAGTCGACGTTCTCGCCCACCGACAGGTGCGGAAAGAGCGCGTAGTGCTGAAAGACCATGCCGAAGTTGCGGCGCGAAGGGGGCAGGCGGGCGACGTCGGTCCCCTCGACGACGATGCGGCCCGCGTCCGGGGTCTCGAAGCCGGCGACCGTCCGCAGCACCGTCGTCTTGCCGCTGCCGCTCGGCCCCAGGAGGGCGAGGATCTCCCCCTTACCGATTCCGAGCGAGAGCTCGCGGAGGACCGGCTGCGCTCCGAAGCTCTTCTCCAAGCGGTCGAGCATGAGATAGGGGGGCGTCGTCGTCATGAGTCGGATCCAGACGCCGGGCGCAGGTTATAAACGCATTCCGGCGGCGGAAGTTCTGCGCTGCAGAAACTGCGGAGCGGGCCTCACCCTCGCGGGAGCTCGGCTCCCTTGCCGCGGATGGTGTGGTCCCAGGTCGTCATCCATTCCTGGCCGTGCTGCGCGATGAGCTTCCAGTCGACCCGGGCGGGCACCAGGTCGCGCAGCACCTCTTGCGCCCAGGGGGGGAGCTGCGACGCCGGGAGGTCGGTGCGGGCGGGCAGCCGATACGCCTCGCGGGCCGCCAGCGCCTGAGCCTCCGGCGTCCCCACCCATTCGAGGAAGGCGCGCGCCAGCTCGGCGTGCGGCGCGCCGCGGACGAGGCCGATCGAGTCGTCGATCACCGGCGATCCGCTCCTGGCGAACTGGAAGGCCAGCGGCGAGCCGCGCTGGCGCTGCCAGAGGAGGTCGGTCAGCTCCCAGACCGTGATCAGCCCCTCCTGCCGGTTGAGCTTCTCGATCATCAAGGCCGGGTTCAGCACGTACTCCTTGGTCTGCGCGTCGAGCCGGCGCAGCCACTCGAAGCCCTCGCGGGTGTCGCCGGTGCGCTCCAGCGAGCGGGCGACGATCATCCCGAAGAGGGTCCGCATGGTGCCGCTCGCCAGCGGATCGCGGATGATGATCTTGCCCTTCCAGCGCGGGTCGAGGAGGTCCTCCCAATCGTGCGGGGCCTGCTCCGCGGTGACGACCTTGGCGTTGTAGACGAGGACGGGAGTGGTGCGATAGAGGCCGAAGTAGAGGTCCTGGGGATTCCTGCTCTCGGGCGGCACCGCCGCCGCCCAGCGCGGCCGGTAGGGGGCCAGCAGGCCGTCCGCCGCCCCGTGCGCGAAGATCTCCTGCGGGCCGCCGTACCAGAGATCGGCCTGCGGGTTGGCCGCCTCCGAGCGCACCCGGTCGTAGACCTCCTGCGACCCCATGTCGAGCCAGCGGACGTCCACCTGCGGATGGAGCTTCTCGTAGCTGCGCTCCATGAGCTTGAGGAGGTCAGGGCCGTGCGGCGAGTAGATGACGAGCGGCGTCCGGCCGTCGCCGCAGGCGGCGAGCCCGAGGAGGGCGGCCGTGGCGAGGGGCGCGATCTTGCTGAAGATTCTCCAGATTCTCATCGCGGAAAAGGATGTGTTTCCGGCCTGCGGCACCGGGCGGGAAGGAGTGTATCCCACCGCTAACGAGGCGCGCGGGGAGGCGGCAGGTCGGTGCCGGGCCGCCGGTGGTAAACCGCCATCCAGCCGGCGCCGTCGTCGTCGTCGAAGCGCGCCACCTGCTCGTAGGCGCGGGGGAACCAGCGCCGCTCGACGATCGAGGTCATCCGGCCCCGGGAGTGCCAGACGACCCACGGGGTGGGATGGGCGAGGAAGGCGCCGACCAGGTCGTGGCGGGCGATGAAGGGCAGCGATTCCGGAGTCACCAGACCCAGGAGGTCGAGCACCGGCTGCCGGCTGTAGTACGAGAGGACGCCGATCTCGACGTAGGCGATGCCGTCCTCCGGGGCGGAGCGCTGGTGGATGAAGAGCGCTGCCCGGCGGTAGGTCTTCAGGTAGGCGAACCAGTCGTAGGCGCGCAGCCAACGGCAGCTCGCCGGCAGCAGCGAGAGGGAGAGCGGCAGGAGCAGCGCCGCGCCCGCCGCGGCGGCGAGCCAACGCCTCCTGCCGCCCGCGAGCCGTCCGATGCTCCGGCCTGCCCAACCGGCGAAGAAGGCAGCTCCATAGAGGACCGCGAACGCCGCCGGGAAGGTGTACCAGATGAAGAACGGGACGCCCAGGAGCGGGTAGGCGACGCCCAGCGAGAAGGCGAAGAGCACCAGCAGGCGGCCGGCGCGCCCCATGCCCCGGTAGAGCGGCCACTGGCCGGCGATCCCCAGCGCGGCGATCACGGCCCACAGCCGGCCCCAGTGGCGCTCGAGGAGCGGCGGAGTGGAGAGCCAGAAGCTCGTCCCGCTCCCCGTCTTCGCGGCGGCCATGGCGTGCTTGGCGAGGAGCGTGTTGGGCAGGATGGCGCCGAACGTCCACCCGGCGGCCGCCAGGCCGGCGGCGACGACCGCGCCGGCGGCGAACCCATAGCCCCAAGGCAGCCGGCGCCGCTCGCTCCATAAGAGGAGCCCGAGGAGGCCCACGCCCGCGAGCGCGTCGGGCCGCAGCCAGACGGCGCCCCCCGCCAGCAGGCCGGCGACGAGGGCGCCGCGCTGTCCACGCCCGGCGACGAGAGCGGCGAGGAGCAGGAGGAAGATCGCCGAGGGGAAGGCGGCGCCGTGGCTCACCCAGAGGTACGAGGAGGAGAGGGCCAGCGTGCCGCCGGCCAGAGCCTCGGCCCGGCGTCCGCGCTCCGTTGCCTCGACGAGCAGGACGACGGCGGTCCCCACCATCCCGGCGCCGAAGACGAGAGTGCCGAGGGTGGGAATGGGGATGCGGGTGGCCAGGTGGAGGAGGGCGAGCAGCAGCCCGAGGCCCGGCTCGGTGGTGCCGAAAACCCGCTCGCCGGGGTTGAAGACGAAGCCGTTGCCGGCGGCCAGGTTCCAGGCGTAGCGGTAGGTGATGAAGAAGTCGTCGAGCGCCCGTCCCGCCAGCCGGTGGAAAAACACTGCAGCGAGGAGCGTCCAGCCGAGGGCGGCGCCGGCTGGCAGGAGCCAGGGTCGGCGCGGCCCGAGCGGCTGCGACTCCGCCGGCGCTGG
>DATNKQ010000497.1:0-5148 GCA_035603315.1 Thermoanaerobaculia bacterium | reverse complement strand
GAACGCCGACGCGATTCTGCGTGGGGATGTAGGGGCGGCCCCCCGTGGCCGCCCTCTACCGCAATTCCCGCACCAACGCCGCCAGCTCCTCGGCCAGGCGGGCGACGGTAGCCTCCAGCTGCTCCACCCGCTCCGCGAGGGAGGTGCGCGGAGGGCCGGCACCGGGGCCGGCCCCTACGGCTGCGATCTCCTCTTCCTCTTCCCGCCGCTCCGCGATCTCCCCCACCAGGTGGATCCAGCGGTTCTCCTTCTGCCCCGGCCGGCGCGGCTGCTCGCGCACCAGCGGCTCGTCGGCCGCGGCCAGGCGGCGGAGCGCCTCCTCCACCTCGGCGAGCGACGCGAAGGCGTGCAGGCGCTCGCTGCGGGAGTGGAGCTCGCCGGCGGTCTGCGGCCCGCGGAGGAGGAGGAGCGTCAGGAGCGCCTTGGCGCCCGAGTCGAGCGACCAGCGGCGCGACACGCTCTGCTTCCAGCGCTCGACCCGCGCCCCCTCGACCCGCCAGACCAGCACCTCCTGGCGCAGCCGCTCGACCGCCGCGTCCACCTCCGTCTCGGTGAGCGAGGTGACGGGATCGCGATTCGTCTTCTGGTTGCAGGCCGCGAGGAGAGCGTTCATCGTCAGCGGATAGGCCTCCGGGGTCGTCTGCTCCTTCTCGAGCAGGGCGCCGAGGACGCGGATCTCGACCGCGTCGAGCTGCCGGGTGCGCGACGACATAAGGGGATTCTGCCACGGGACGCGGCTTTACCGCGGGTGCGCCCGCACCCAGCCGATATAGGCCTCCAGGGCGTCGAGCTGGGCGTCGGTGACCCGCGGGCCGTAGGCCGGCATCTTGACCGCCTCGGTGTCGAGGAAGTGGCGCGCCGCCGGGTTGGCGGCGAAGCGGTCGCTGCGGCCGTTCCGGATCCACTGCCGGAGCTCGGCGCCGCTCCGCACCAGGTCTGGGTAGTCAGGGCCGTCCCAGGGGGGGACGTAGCCCTTGAAGGAGCCGGGGTCGAGCGTCAGGCCGCGTCCCTCCGGCCCGTGGCAGCCGAAGCAGCCGAGGGTGACTGCCGCGTCGCGGCCGTCCGCGGCCTTGGGGTTGTCGATGGCGCCGAACGAGGAGACGGTGAGGACGTAGGCGACGAGGTCCGCCGTCTGCCGCCGATTCAGCCGGCCGCGGTAGGCGGGCATGGCGACGAGGGCCTGAGGATCGGGCTTCCGGCCGGGCGGGTGGCCGTCGAGGATCCAGGCCTGCACGTCGCCGGGCGCGTCGTTGTACATCATCCAGGTCCCGCCGGTCCAGGTCGGCACCTCGTCCCCCTTGGCCCCGGGGTTGGCCGACCCCTTCTCGCCCCCCGGCCCATGGCAGCCGAAGCACCCCATCCGCTCCGCCACCGCCCGTCCGCGCGCGACCGGAGTGGCCGCAGCCTCCTCCTCCCACCGCGAGCGCACGAGGAGCCAGCCGAGGCCCGCCCCCTCGACGACGATCCCGAGGACGAGCACCCAAACCCACCGGCGACCTGCAGGCATCGAAGTTCCCCTCTCTATCTATAAGGACGGGAGCGCCCGGTTCCGTAGTCAGTCTGCGGGCAGTTCGTCCCGATTGTCATCCCGAGCGAGAGCGAAGGACCTGGGGGAAGGGTGGCGCGAAACCCTTTGCTACCAAAGGTTTGGAAGGCCATCCCCCCACCCAGGTCCCTCGCTCCCGCTCGGGATGACAGGCCCTAGATCTTCGCGGAGCGGCGGGCCTTACTTCGCTCGCCCCCCTACTTCGCCGGCGTCACAGAATCGACGAGCAACAGCTTGGCGCCGCCGCGCTCCGCGTAGGTTCCCTTGACCGTCACTCGCTTGCCGGCGAACGGCTTGAGCTGGTCGTTCGGGGTCTCCATGTCCTTCCTGGAGGCCACCCAGACCACCTTGTTGGTGCCGTCCTCCAGCAGCGCGAGCGGGATCCCCATGTCGGCGCAGGCCTGGGCGCACTTGATGTGCCCGGCGCCCTTGGCGCCCGACTTGATGTAGCAGGCGGAGTCGATCACCTCGCCGGTGACCGAGACCGCCGGGCCGGCCGGCTTGTCGGCGGCCGCGGCCGCGAAGAGGGGGAGCGCCGCCAGGACGAGGGCGGCGGCGAAGACGAGAGCGAGAGTGGAGCGCAGCTTCATGAGAGTCCTCCTAAGTGACGTTCGAGGGTGAGAGCCGGCCGATGCCGGCCTCCCGCGGTCCATCCTACAGTTTCCCATAGGGCTGCCGCGTCAGGACGGGTGGTGGCGGCCGGCCCCTTCCGCGACCTAGCCAAACCTCCCGCCGGCTAGACAGACGATCTGTCAGCTAGACGAAGCTCCGGTCTGCTAGACGAAGCTCCCGTCTGCTAGACAAACCGCCGGTCTACTAGACAAAGCTCCGGTCTGCTAGACAAAGCGCCCGTCTGCTAGACAAAGCTCCCGTCTACTAGACAAAGCTCCCGTCTGCTAGACAAAGCGCCGGTCTGCTAGACAAAGCTCCCGTCTGCTAGACAAACCGTTTGTCTAGCTGAAAAACCGTCGGTCTAGCTGAAAAACCGTCGGTCTAGCTGAAAAACCGCCGGTCTAGCGACCCTGTGGGAGGCGCGGCGTTCCGCCTCCTCGACTCAGAGCCTGTGAATCTTTATCGGAGCTCGACCACCCGACTCGGTTGCCGTACGAGAACTTAGAGCTTGTCATCCCGAGCGAGAGCGAGGGACCTGGGCGGGGGGAGGCCTTCTAAACCTTTGCTAGCAAAGGCCTTCGCGCCGCCTGACAACCGGGAGGACGTGCCTTTCGGCCCCGGGGTAATGGCTTGGCCTCGGCAATTCTTCACACGCTCTCAGTCCGTCAGGGCTTCGGCGCCGGAGGCGGCGGCAGCGGCGCCGCCGCTAAGGCGGAGAGCACCTGCCAGTTGCCGCCCTTCTTCTGCAAGATCGAGAGAACGTGGCCCTTGAGCGAGGAGGGCGGCGCGTCCGGCGCTCCCTGGATGCCGGTGATCTCGAAGTCCCATTCCTGGATGCCGAGGTCGGGCCGGACCAGTCGCTCCGTCGCGTTGCTGGCGGCGAGGGTCGAGCTCTTCATCCCCCCCGCCTGCTCGGTCACGAAGAGCGTCTCGATCGCGGGCCGCCCCTTGAGCGCCTGACCGAAGGGGTTGACGAAGCTCGCGTCCATCGCGAAGGTCGCCGCCATCGCCTTGGCGTCGTGCCGGTTCCACGCCGCCACGAAGCCGTTGAGCTGCTCGGTCAAGCCGCTGTCGTCGACCTTGACGACCGTCTTCTCCCCCCACACCGCCGCCCCCCCCGCCACCGCCAGAAACACCACCGTCAACACCACCCATGATCTCTTCATCGTCCTCTCCTCTTCGAAGGGTCCAGGTTCAGGAAGCCGGCGCCGCACCGGCGCCGGTTCGTGCTCGTTGGGATCTACGGGATTCTACAACGGACGGATGAGGGATACGTGGAGGAAGGAGGCCGGGTGCGACGTTGTCCGCCGCGCCCGTCTCCGGAGGGCCCTACTTCGGAGCGCCCGGCGCCGGCACGTACACCATCGGCCGCGCCGCCGCCGCCCACCACTTCCCGCCCTGCTTGGTGAGCACCACGGTGACGTGGTGGTTCAAGGGCGGAGCGTCGGTCCCGTCGGCGTTCTTGCCCCCGGTCACCGAGACGTCCCAGTCCTCGATGGCGGCGTCCGGCGCGACCAGGCGCGCTGCGTAGGCGTTGAGGCCGAACTTCGTACCCTTGAGGAAACTCGTATGCTCGTCCATGAACACCTTCTCGATCTCGGCCCGCCCCTTCGCCACCCGCCCGAACGGGTTGATGAGGTCTCCATCCGCCGCGAACACCCCCGCCAGGCCCTTCCAGTTGTCGCTGTCCCAGTCCTTCACGAACTGGTCCGCCAAAGTCCGCAAAGCCTTCTCGTCACTAGCCTTATCCGCCCGCACCACCCCACTGACCGTCACGACCAGAAAAGCCACCGCCAGAACAAGAGCCCTCTTCATGACCATCTCCTCCTCGATCCGTTACAGATTCGGGACCAGCCGGCGCCCCACCGGCGCAGCTTCGTATTCGTTGGGATCTACGAGATTCTGGTGCTGCCGGATGAACGGAGACAAGGCCATTGCGCGGGCAGCGGCACCGGCGCACCATCCTCCCGCCAGCTACTAACTGCGTGCGCCGGGAGTTGGCTGGCCGTGGCGAGCACAATGAGGGCTCTGGAGGTCGCGCTAGATTCCGACGACAGCGAAACCCAGCGGCGCGACCGTCTACAGCTTGGCAGAGTCTGAGAGGAGGAGCGCTGCGAGCTAAGTTCTCGTGCTAAAGTAGATGAACTCGCTGCCGCTAAGATCGAGCTACTGCTACGACGACTGGTGTCCCATCTGCCAGGTCGTCGGGGCAACACTTGTCGGAGTTGCGGCGCGATGGGAACTGATGCCGCCGCGCCAAGGCCTAGCTGCCCAAGCCCTTTTGTCTGCGCTGCTCCTCACGATCCTTTCAGATCGTGCGTGCGTTACGGCGGGAATCTCAAGCCAACAAATATCATCGGCCCGGAGACGGATCCTGTCCGAGCTCGAGGCGCTTGGCGCTCTGCAACTCGAGGGGCGACTTGTCGGCCTCCCTTACCACCGAGGTGCGAGCTCGGATTTGCATCCACCCGTCCTCACTCACAAGCAGATGAGGGCGATTGTTGCCAAGGTTTGGCCAAGCTTTGCAGTGGCTGGGAAGCCTCCTCTCGATCGTAGCGCTCACTTGTCCGAGGCTTTGAGCAATGAGGCTCTCCTGAGCCTGGGGACGGGCCGACCTAGCGAGGCGTTGACGAAGCTTTACGCAGCACGGGCATCGGCTCCGCGTGATGCACGGTTGGCGAGCGACGCGGCCGCGGTGATGTTGGAGCTGGCCGGGCGAGGTGAGGTAGGCCTCTACTTAGAGGCTCTCGAAACTTCTGTAGTCGCGGTAGATCTCGATCCGAAACTTGTCGAGGCTCGCTACAATCTAGCGCTTGCACTCGAGTACAACCTCCTCGATGATCAGGCCGCGACGGCTTTCAGAGAGTATCTGGAGTTCGATGACGCCTCAGGCTGGGCAGCGGAGGCAAGACGCCGATTGAGCCGCCTCGAAGCCGAGGTCCACCAGGAGCGTCGGCGAGAGAAACGGCGCGAGCTCCTGAGGGCAGCTC
>DATNKQ010000324.1:0-4569 GCA_035603315.1 Thermoanaerobaculia bacterium | reverse complement strand
AAGGCGGTCGAGATCGGCGACGCGCTGGCCGCCAGCGGCGGCTTCGGCAGCGCCGCCCACGATCCCATCGGCTACGAAGGGGGCCGCTTCACCCGCCCCAGCAACCGCGCAGGCGGCCTGGAAGGGGGGATCACCAACGGCGAGGACGTCGTCGTCACCGCCTACAAGAAGCCCATCTCGACCCTGCGGAAGGGGCTCCTGAGCGTCGACCTCGACACCCTGGAGCCGCACCCCTCGCAGTACGAACGCAGCGACGTCACCGCCCTCCCCGCCGCCGGCGTTATCGCCGAGGCCATGGTCGCCCTGGTGCTTGCCGATGCCCTCCTCGAGAAGCTGGGGGGAGACTCGCTGGCCGAGGTCCGCGCGCACTGGGAGGCGACGCGGGCGCAGCAGCAGCGGTGGCCGCGCGCCTGAGCGTTCGCCACCGACCGCAACGGAACGCGGCTCTTAGCCGTAAACTCCGTCGAATCGAAAATCGGCATGCGGAATTGACTCCAATCGTCATCCCGAGCGAGAGCGAGGGACCCGGGCGGTGGGTGGCGCGAATTCCCCGCGTAGCAAGCGTTTGGAAGGCCGCCCTTCCCCCGGGTCCCTCGCTCACGCTCGGGATGACAATGGAAACGGCATCGCGCAGATTCAGATGAGATCGGTTGCCCTGCCGGCGCTCCTCGCCCTCGCGCTCCTCCCCGGCCGTGCCGGCGCCCAGACGGCGCCGCCCGCGGAGGTCCAGGAGGCCCAGCCGCCGCCCGTCACCGCGGAAGAGGTCCGCGCCGAGGCGGCGGGGTACACGGTCGGCAGGATCTACCTCTTCAACGAGGACATCTTCGATCCCCATAAGGAGGGCGAGGACCTCTGGGTCTTCCAGCTCGCCAATCGCCTCCATCGCACCACCCGGCCGGAGGTGATCGAGCGCCAGCTCCTGTTCAAGAGCGGCGACCGCTTCTCGATCCAGGCGCTGCGCGAGTCCGAGCGCCTCCTGCGAGCCTCCCGCTACCTCTACGATGCCCGGATCCGGCCGCTGCGCATCGCCGAGGGCAAGGTCGACGTCGAGGTCGTCACCCGCGACGTCTGGACGCTCCAGGGCGGGATCGCCTTCCATCACGCCGGCGGGGTCAGCCGCACCCGCTTCGACCTCACGGACGGCAACTTCCTCGGCACCGGCAAGAACCTCGACGTCGAGCGCACGGCGACGGTCGACCGCACCTCGAACCTCCTCCGCTATCAAGATCCCAGCGTCCTCGGCAGCCGCGCGCAGGCGCAGCTCTGGTTCGCGCAGAACAGCGACGGCAGCTACCGGCGGCTCGACTTCGGCCGCCCCTTCTTCGCGCTCGACACCCGCTGGGCGGCGGGGGTCCAGGGCATCGGCGACGACCGCGTCGACACGCTCTACAAGCTGGGAAAGATCGCTGACCGCTTCCGCCACCGGGAGGACTTCGCCGAGCTCTACACCGGCCTCTCGCCCGGGCTCACCGACGAAGGCACCCAGCGTTTTCGCGTCGGCTTCACCTACGACCGCAACCGCTTCGGGGCGGCGGCCGGCACTCCGGCCCCGTCGCTGCTGCCGGGGAACCGCACCCTCGCCTACCCCTGGATCGGCTACGAGTACGTGGAGAACGGCTTCGTCGTCGAGCGCGACTTCGAGCGCCTGCACCGCACCGAGGACCTGAACCTCGGCCGGCAGCTGAGCCTCCGCCTCGGCCTCTCGGCTCCCGCCTTCGGCGGCGACCGCCAGCGCTGGATCTTCTCGGGCGGGGCGGCGGCGGGATGGCGGCCCGGACCGCGGCAGCTCCTCCTCACCACCCTCAGCGCCTCGACCCGCTACCGCGACGGGATCGAGAACGGCATCCTCTCCGGCCGCCTGCGCTACTACGTGCGCGACCTCGGCAACAACCTCTTCCTCGTCAACGTCGAGGGCGACCTGGCCGAGCGGCTGGACCCGGAGACGCAGATCTTCCTGGGCGGCGACAGCGGGGTGCGCGGCTACCCCTTCCGTTTCCAGGACGGCACCCGCCGCTGGGCCGTCAACCTGGAACAGCGCTTCTTCGGCCACCGGGAATACCTGCACCTCCTCCACCTCGGCGCTGCCGTCTTCTTCGACGCCGGGCGGGCATGGACGCCCGGCGGTCCGAGCCTCTTCGATCGCGGCGTCCTCTCCGACGTCGGAGCCGGCCTCCGCCTGGGCTCCAGCCGCTCCGCCCAGGGCACCGTCGTGCACCTCGACCTCGCCGTCCCCCTGACCGGCGACCGCGCGATCAAGCGGGTGCAGTGGCTGGTGATGACGAGCGAGACGTTCTAGACGCTCTCTGGTCGCGAGCTACTGCAGGCGCCCGAGGAGGGCTAGGAACCCGGCGCCGGTCTCCGGCTCGCGGACTCCCGAACCCTCGCGGCCGAGGAGCTGCTCCAGGAGGGAGAGGACGTCCCAGCTCACCCAGCCCTCGACGATCTTGCCGCCCTCGATGCGCAGCATGTCGATGCCGTTGGTGATCGTCTCGCGGTGGGTGGGCGGCAGACCGAGGAGGTCGCCGGTGTGGCGTCCGCGGGCGTTCCAACGCACGACGACGGTGTCGCCCTCGGCGACGATCTGCTCGGCGGTGACGCGGATCTCGGAGAAGGCGAGGTGGTAGAAGAGGACGAGCTGGCGCAGCGCCTCGGGGCCGCGGGCGAAGTCGGTCACCATGGGGATACGGCCGTGGACCAGGCAGCCGGGGGCGAAGATCTCCTCGGCGATCGCCATGTCGCCGGTGTTCCAGAAGTCCTCGCGAAAGCGGCGGCCGATGGCCCGGATGTCGTCCAATGGCATGGTGTGCTCCCCGGCGGCGATCCTGCCGCCGGCCCTTCCGACACGATCTTAGCGTGAAGGCTTGGCGGCCGGCGATCGGCTGGGGCGTCCGGGGCGGCCCGCCGGCTGCGTCACGATGCCCTTGCCCTCCTCGACGGTCACTCGCTGATCCGCGGCAACGTCGTCGAGAGTCTGCTTGGCGCCGCTCGGCCACTCGACGGTGAGGGTGGAGACTCGGCTGTCCCGGCCCAGGCCGAAGGTGAGGGCCAGGTCGCTCGACGAGCAATAGGACGAGCCGCTGCGCACCATCTGCCACTGCCGGCCGGAGGGGCTGACGAGGCGGACCACGGCACCGATGCCGTCGCGGTTCGACTTCGTCCCCACCGTGCGGACGGAAAGCCAGTGATTGCGGTTGCCGCCGTCGTTGCGGTAGAGGTGGGCGGGGCCGTGATTGGTGGTCACCACGACGTCGAGGTCGCCATCATGGTCGAGGTCGCCATAGGCGGCGCCGCGGGCGACGAGTGGGCGCAAGAGGTCGGGGCCGAGGGCGCCGCTGACGTCGGCGAAGGTGCCGTTGCCGAGGTTCCGGAAGACCAGCGGCGGCTCCTGATAGTGAATCCGCGGCTGCACCCGTTCGATCTCCTCCTCGAGGTGGCCGTTGGCGGCGAAGATGTCGGGCCAGCCGTCGAGGTCGTAGTCGAAGAAGAAGACGCCAAAGGCGAGCGACAGCAGGCTCGCCTTCCCCACCGCCGACCGCGGCGCCTCGTCGACGAAGACCCCCGAACCCTCGTTGTGGTAGAGGCCGAGCATCTCGTTGGCGAAGTTGCCGACCAGGAGGTGCGGCCGGCCGGAGCGGTCGTAGTCGGCGGAGTCGACCCCCATGGCGCCGCGCGCCGCGCCCTCCTCGCCGAAGGCGACCCCGGCCTCCAGGGCGACGTCGGCGAAGGTGCCGTCGCGGCGGTTGCGGTAGAGCTTGTTGGGCTGGGTGTCGTTGGCGACGAAGAGGTCGGGCCAGCCGTCGCCGTCGAAGTCGAGGACGGTCACCCCCAGCGACTTCGAGGTGGGATCGTCGATGCCAGCTTCATGGCTGACGTCCGCGAACCGGCCGCCGCCCAGGTTGTGGAAGAGCTTCGAGGAGGTCCCCTTGTAGGACTCCGGGGTGCAGTACGACTTCGAAACCCCGTCGAGCGAGCACCAGAGATCGCCCTGGGGAGTCCATTGCACGTAGTTGGCGACGAAGAGGTCGAGCTTGCCGTCGCGGTCGTAGTCGACCCAGGCGGCGCTGGTGCCGAAGCTGGCGTTCCGGATGCCGGCGGCGGCGGTGACGTCCCTGAACTTGCCGCGGCCCTCGTTGTGGAAGAGATGGTCGCCGTCGAGCGCGGTGACGTAGACGTCCTCGCGGCCGTCGTTGTCGTAGTCCCCGACGGCCACCCCCATGCCGTACATCTCGACGTCCAGGCCGCTGCCACGGGTGACGTCGGTGAAGGTGCCGTCGTGGTTGTTGCGGTAGAGGGCGGCGAGCGAGCGCCTGCCGCGCGGCGTCCAGTCCTTGCCGTTGACGAGGAGGACGTCCAGCCAGCCGTCGCCATCGGCGTCGAAGAGGGCGACCCCGGAGCCCAGGGTTTCGGGCAGCCACTTCTTCCCCGCCCGGCCGCTGTTGTGGGTGAAGCGGATGCCCGCCTTTTGGGTGACGTCGGTAAAGCGCACGGCGCCCGCGCGGGCCGGCGAAGAGGGTCGCGCGGCGGGCGCCTTCGCGCTCGCGCCGGCCATCGCGGCGGCGATGCCCGCCA
>DATNKQ010000422.1:0-19012 GCA_035603315.1 Thermoanaerobaculia bacterium | reverse complement strand
AGCAGGGGACGGGCATCGACGACGTGCTGGAGGCGGTCGTCCACCGGCTGCCGCCGCCGCAGGGCGACCCGCAGGCGCCGCTCCAGGCGCTCGTCTTCGACGCCCAGTACGACGTCTACCGCGGGGTCGTGCTCCTCTGCCGCGTCTTCCAGGGGACGATCCGGCGCGGGCAGCGCGTCCGGCTCATGCACTCGGCGCGCGAGTACACGGTCGAGGAGGTGGGGATGCTGCGCCTCCGCCGGATCGCCACCGACGACCTGTCGGCAGGGGCGGTGGGCTACGTCATCGCCGGCGTCAAGTCGGTCTCCGACATCGCCGTCGGCGACACCCTGACCGAGCTCGACAACCCGGCACCGCTGCCGCTCCCCGGCTACAAGGAGGCGAAGCCGGTCGTCTTCTCCTCGCTCTACCCGATCGCCACCGACGACTATGAGGACCTCGCCCGGGCGCTCGAGAAGCTCAAGCTCAACGACGCCGCGCTCACCTACCAGAAGGACTCGTCGACGGCGCTCGGCTTCGGCTTCCGCTGCGGCTTCCTGGGCCTCCTCCATCTCGAGGTCGTGCAGGAGCGCCTGGAGCGCGAGTACGGGCTCTCGCTCCTCCTCTCGGCGCCCTCGGTGCAGTACGAGGTCGAGCTCAACGTTCACGAGCCGGGCCAGTCGGTCAAGATCGACAACCCGTCGCTCCTGCCCGACCCGTCCACTATTAGGCGCGTCTTCGAGCCCATCATCCGCGCCTCGATCATGGTGCCGGAGCGCTATCTCGGCGTCGTCATGGAGCTCTGCCGCGAGCGGCGCGGGCTGGAGACGCGGTTCGAGTACCTGGCGGTGGGGCGCCTGCAAGTGACCTCGGAGTTGCCTTTGGCCGAGGTGCTGTTCGACTTCTACGACCGGCTGAAGACGCTGACCCAAGGGTATGGCTCGTTCGACTACGAGATCATCGACTATCGCGAGACCGACCTCGTCAAGGTCGACATCCTGGTCAACGGCGACAAGGTCGACGCCCTCTCGCAGCTCGTCCACCGCGAGAAGGCGCGCGCCCGCGCCCTCCACTACTGCGAGCGCCTGGCCGAGACCATCCCCCGCCAGAACTTCAAGATCGCCATCCAGGGGGCGATCGGCGGCAACGTCATCGCCCGCAGCACCATCAACCCCTACCGCAAGGACGTCACCGCGAAGTGCTACGGCGGCGACATCACGCGCAAGCGCAAGCTGCTCGAGAAGCAGAAGGAGGGGAAGAAGCGGATGAAGATGGTGGGCTCCGTAGAGATCCCCCAGTCCGCCTTCCTTGCGGTCTTGAAGTCGGACACGGATTAGGCTTTACCTGCTACAAAGGGCGTGCTGCTCTTCTGCCTGACCGAGGCCCGGCCCATTGAGACGACAGGCCGCCCGAGCGGGGGCGTGCGCTCGGTGCCGTCCCATCTGATACAATTGCGACAGTGGCTCCTGAGCAGTTTTTCGCCAGCGAAGCGATGAACCCAGCGCGTATCCAGGCCTCGAATCGATTCACGTCGGAGATCCTACAACCCGTCAGATCGCTGCGACCAAGCGCTCAAAGGCCGCAACCCAGAAGCCACTTGCTTCCCTTCTCTTCTGATAGGCAAAACATCAAGACATGAACGGAGTTGGTATCACTCTCGCTATCCTCTCCATCCTAATTGGAGTTCTTGGCGCCTTGCGGCAGGAAGTCGCAGCGGCCTTCGTTGCTTTTCGTAATCGCTACTTCCACACAAACGAAGGTGTGAGCGGCTTCTGGCATACAGCATGGGACAAGGGTGACAACCGCCCGCAGAGTGAGATCCTCCGCTTAGACGCATTCGGAAAGACGATTACAGGCAGCGTTGTTTTCTCCGTGGATCGCCAATCTCAATATCATATCCAAGGGGAGCTAGCAGAGTCATGCGTCATTTCCGGCACCTGGGCTAACAGAAATTTGGCCTATCGCGGCTTTTTACACGCTACGATTGCCGACAGCCTTGACTATGCTGACGGTTACTGGACTGGAACTTCACTCACCAATAAACGAGTCAAGTCAGGAACGTGGAAGATGAGGAAGATTACGACTGTACCTTCCGACCTAAAACTCCGCCTTGACTTTGATGCGTTTTCCAACGCCTTACGCAGCGTCGTCGCTCAACACGAGGCCCGGTATGCGGACGGCGCCACAGAGTACGACGTTGCCTTCGCTCTAAATGACAATCAATCGCTGCAGCTGCGCCTCGTGCGCGGTGTGTTTGATCCGATGCTTGGTAACATAAGCCCCATCACCGCTAAGTACTTGATGAGGCTCGAGACTGCATCTGCTCTAGACCTAGGATGCGGCTCCGGTTTTTTGGGCCTCTACCTCGCAAAGTACAAGGGGGCACAGGTCGTCGCTGTGGACAGCAGCGACAGAGCCATCACGTGCACAACTGAGAATGCTCTCTGCAACGGCGTTAATGGCAAGGTCACCTGCCTGCGCGGTGAGCTCTATGCCCCGGTGTACACTGCATGCCCACTTCCGGATCAATTCGACCTCATCGTTGCAAATCTCCCGTTTACGACTCGCCATAACTATGATTCAGCGCTTAGTGGCTACAACTTCGCCGAAAGACATGCACCAGAGCGTTTTCGCTCAATGTTCTGCGCAAGCCCAGGTCTGCTCCGGACCGTGATACTCGGTGCAGCGTATTTTCTCCGATTGGGTGGTCGCCTCGTGATACCAGTTGGTGCTTCCGCCGATTTAGCAGAGGTTTCCAACGCCATAGCTCTCTCGGGAATGCCCGAGCGCGTTGGATCCATCTCGACCGTATTTGGAGAAGATATTGCGATTCTGGACCTTCAGAAGACAGAGGCCTACCCGTGACAGTACTATTAGTAGGGGAAGTAAATGTCGACTACTTGGTCACTAACGATTCGGCGGTCGTCGCGCATTGGAATGCGGCAGGAGCTGTCCGTCGTCGGGGCGGCATGGTCTGGAATTCAGCATCGACCCTGGATCGCCTTGGCGTTGACGTTTTTGTTTACGCCCCGCACGGAGAAGAATTTCTGGTTGCTTCTGCTGAGAAGATTCGGGGAACGTTGAGCCCTCGCCTGGGTACATCCTTCCGGGATAATATTTGTCTGTCACTCCTCAGGCCAGGCGGGGAACGCATGACCGTGTTTGTTCCATTTGAAAGGCAGGAACAGTATTTTAGAGCACTAAGGGAAACAGTACCCGCCGTGGCTGAGCAGGTCGAATCGGTGGTAGAGGCCGTGTTCATCTCAAGCACGGAAGAGACATTTACTGTCCTTCAGCTAGAAGACGCTGCTTTACTGATGCCTATCTATATCAGCCTTTCCAATGTCGTGAAGTATTGGAGCACCAATGCCTTGAAATTTGCCTTGCTAAACGCCGATGTAGTTTTCCTCAATGAAACGGAACTCGGTCTCCTGGAGGCACGCATCGGACCGGTCGGGGCCGGCACCTTTTCGGGAAGGCTGCGGTTGCTGGTGGTCACCTGTGCCGAAAGGGGAGTTCTTTGTTTGAGTCCTGCTGGCACTATGCGTCACGAGGTTCCACTTGGCGTAGTGGGACGCGCCGAGCAGGTTGGTGCCGGAGATACGTTCGCTGGCGCATTCGTGTATGCCGAGCTCCGGGCTGGGTCAGGTATCTCGCAGGCTGTGGCACTGGCACAGGTGGCAGCATACGAATGGTTGGTCGAAAGGCGGCGACCAGATGTCGAGAGGCTATTGTTCCTTGTGCGAGGGGTGGTCGTCCCCACTGCATCGTGGCAAGCATGGCCTGCATGAACTGCTGGTTGAGAGCATGAGGGTCGCCAAATCTGCAGATCGAACTTGCTCCCTGGGAGTGAAGCTTAGTCGCAGTGGACCGCAATTGGAATATGCGATTGACCAGGTCATGGTCCTGAGCCAGAATGCGGTCAGCAGCCTCGGGTTGTTCGCGCCTATGCCGCTAGAAGGAGCTATTTTACCTTCGGCCTAGACATATTCAACATTTCCACATTTGGGGCAAGTCGCAACGCTTTGTCCAGAAAAGATACCGGCCGTCATCGCAAATTGTCCCCATCCCTTTATCAGGTAGCCGTACCCACACTGCGAACACTTTTTCAGCTTGTCTCCGCCGCCGAATGTCGACATAAGCGAATGGCCGGCGAGCAATACAGGCGTAACATGGTGTGGCATTTTTGGTGCGCCCTGAGCAGTTTTCAACTTACTCAGCTCTTCTCGGAGAATGTCAGATCTGTTGATGTACGCAAGCATCTCTTCTAAGCGGTCACTTGACTGGCTTACAGTCGCCATGAAAGCCAACTGCTCTTCTTTAGTCATTTCAATGTCCAAAAATTCCAGACGAATACCATAGCACCATGGCGAGTCCAGAATCGAGGCTATTCTCTCCAAGTGGAACAAATCCACTTGTGCTGTGTCGGCCATTTTCCTTAGCTCTTCGCGTTCACCTAGATTTAACTCCTGATTAGTTATGAAGGCGAGGCGGGCGGCTACATTTTTGGCTACACCTTCCAAGTCTCCCGCAAACTTTTTTCTTATCATGCTGAACGCTTGTTGGCCACGCGGAAAATAACTCGCGCCGACGGTCTTTATCTGATCCTTTACGCAAATGATATCCTTCAATCCATCCTGGCCACCCAAGGGATGAGATGGATCTATTGCCTTATACCCTTCAACGCGGAGAACTTGCGCGGCTAATCGTTCAGAGGGCGCTTGTCCTCTGTCCCAACGCAGTAACCTACTCCACGTTTCACCGCCTTCAGTTTGCCTGCGGCTCATAATCGTCTCGCATGCCTACGGTGGCTCCTGCACCGGGAGGTCGCGTAGGCAATTATACAGCAGTGGCGCAAGTGAGAGCGGCTAAGCCGAACGCGATGGTACGGAGTCTTTTTCTTTCGTTGCCGAGCGCACCGGAGTCCAAGGGCCTTGTTATCCGGCGGGCACTGCGGGAGTATCTGAGGCGGGTCGCCCGCGCAACCTAACCGAGGAGCAGATCCAGGGACGACAACGACGGAAAACGCCCGTGCGGAGTTCGTGGACGCCTCAGGCAAGGTCGTAGTGGAGATACCCGCCGCGCTGGGCGCATGGCCAGACCTGCCACTCCTCGGCAGGCCGAGGCGCACTATCATCGAGACCGCAGGAGGTGCGCAATACGCCACCATGTGCATGTGGCTCCATAGCACTCTTGTCTGCTAGGGCAGAGGTTGGGTCGATTTATACGACTAGCTAGTGCCGGTCAGCCTCACCCGAGCGCCCAGCCCTGGCATTCGGGGCCGCGGTTGCTTTCACCTCGGACCAGGGAGCCGACTGCGCAAAAAACCGCCTGTCTGCGTATTGGGGGACTTTTCACCGAGATGGGCGTCCTGCGACGCGGATGGGAGCCCTGTCGCGCCGTTGGGCGGGATTTCGCGATAACGGGCAGCTTTTCGGCTTGGCAGGCGCTTTTCTACGGCGACGGGAGCCTTTAAACCGTTTCAGGGCTCTTAATACGGTGAAATCCGTCCGTGGAGCGAGACAAGGCTCCCATCTCCGTCGCAGGGCTCCGGTTTCCGTCGCAAACGCCCTGTCAGCTTAGAAAAGCTTCCTCCGCCGATCCATGGCGTCTATCGAGCAGTACGGAGCCCTGACGGCGATAATTTCGTCCGTGGAGCGATACAAGACGAAGAATTCGTTGGGATTGGCTCGCCCTTCTTGGGGAAGGCCTCGCCCTTCTTGGGGAAGCACCCTTCCCCACTTGGGGAAGCCCTCGCCCTACTTGGGGAAGGCCCTTCCCTTCATCGGGCGGTCCTCGCCCTTCTTTGGGCGAGCCCGCCCTTCTTGGGGCGCGGGCCGTACTTCTTTGGGCGGCCGTCGCCCTTTCGGGGAAGGAGCCGTCCCCGCTTCGGACCGGCTACGCTGCGGCGGGTCGCTGGGCGCCTTCCGGGTGGGCCCACGGTGTTCTCCACCGTCTGCAGCGGCACGAACGGACCCCCGGCGCCGCCAGGGCATCGTAGCAGGGGAACCAACAGAGAGTAGAAAATATTTCGCTCACCGCCTTGAACGCTTTTCGCCAGGATGACGCGGTCGTCCTCCGGCAGCCAGTCGAGGAAGAGCCCTTAGCGGGACGGCCCCGAGGTGGACCGGCCCGAAGGGTATTGCGCTGGGTGATTTGGGAACCGTCGAGTCCGAGGGCTAGCTCTTCGGCTCGGGCTCAGGTCTTGCCGTTATGGAATGTGGTCAGCGCACCGGCAGGTGATCTGGCCGTCGGTATGACAGATGCGCCCGAAGTCATAGCAGTAAAGATTTGTCCCGCAAGGAGCGTTGACGGAGCGCGTTAGACAAACAAAGTCGCTGCAGGAGCTACATGGCGGAGGAGTCGCCGGCACGGCGGGCGGTGGAAAGGTCTCCGGCTTGGGTAGCCCAGCGGCTACCGACTGGTTCAGACTGCAGAGGAAGGACGACGGCGAGGAGCTAGCGCCCGCGACGAAAGGCGTCGCGGCCGGCGCCGGCGGAGCGCTCACGGCAGGTGCGACGGCGGCAGTCGCAGGAGAAACACCCATCGCACTCAAGACGAGGACGAGCACACCGAGAATCAGGCTGGCTTTCGACTTCATTGCGGCCTCCATTCCGTTAAGCAGTTAGCATCTATCCTCGGTGGTGCTTGCCGGAGCTGGAGGCGCGCCGGCCCTTGGTTTTGTAGAGCTGCGGGCGAAGCGTGAGGAACCGGTCAGATCCGATCGAGCGCCCAGCCCTGACCTTCGGGGCCGGCGGTCAGGACGAGGACGCCGCGCCCGGTGATGGCGAGGGTGTGCTCGAAGTGGGCGCTCGGGCGGCGGTCGCGGGTGATGATGGTCCAGTGGTCGGGCTGCATCTTGACCCCCTTGCCGCCCGCGTTGACCATCGGCTCGACGGCGATCACAATCCCCGGCTCCAAGGCGAAGTCCGGGATGTCGGTGGTGTAGTAGTTGGGGACCTGCGGGTCCTCCCACAGCTCGCGGCCGATGTGATGGCCGACGAGGCTGTGGACGACCGCGAAGCCGGCCCGGCGCACGTAGCTCTCCATCTCCCTCGCCACCTGCCGCCAGCGCTTGCTGCCGGCGATCGACTGGATGGCCAGGCGCAGCGCCCCTTCGGTGACCTCGAGGAGGCGGCGCACCTTGGGGTCGACGGCGCCCACCGGATGGGTGACCGCGGCATCGGCGCACCAGCCGTCGAGCTTGACGCCGGTGTCGATGCTGACGATCTCCCCCTCCGCCAGCCGGCGCGGGCCGGGGATGCCGTGGACCACCTCCTCGTCGATGGAGATGCAGGTGGCGGCGGGGAACGGCACCTTGCCCGGCACGCCCTTGAAGAGCGGGACGCCGCCGCCTTCCACGATGACCCGTTCGACCGCGGCGTCGATCTCGGCGGTGGTGACGCCGGGCCGGATGAGGGCGGCGGCCGCCTGGTGGGCCTTCCACACCAGGAGCCCGGCCCGCCGCATCTTCGCGATCTGCGCCTCGGTCTTGAGGTACATCGTTTGCGAGTGTACGCGAGCGGCACCCCTGGCAAGAAGTTGGAAGCTGTGGAATCATCCGCGCGACGTCGATGACCGCAGCCGCCGCACCCTCCGTCCTACCGCTGTTCCCGCTGACCGGCTCCCTCCTGCTCCCCGGCAACTGGCTGCCGTTGAACGTCTTCGAGCCGCGCTACCGCAACCTGGTGGCCGACGCCATGCCGGGGGAGCGGCAGATCGGCATGATCCAGCCGTTCGTGCCGCGGCAGGACAACTGGCCGGCGCTCGACGCCCCGCCCGCCCCACCCGATGACCCGCGCCTCTACACCGTCGGCTGCGCCGGCCGGATCGAGAGCTGCGAGCTGCAGGCGGACGGCCGCTACGTGATCCTCCTCAAGGGCGTGCGCCGCTTCCGGGTGCTGGACGAGCTGCCGCTCCTCTCCGGCTACCGGCGGGCGGTCGCCGACTACTCCGACTTCGAAGGAGACCTCCACGAGCTGTCCAAAATCGTGAACCCGTCGCGGGTGATGGCCGCCATCCGCGCCTTCGGCACCGCCCACGAGCTCTCCTTCGACTTCGACCTCCTCGCCTCCCTCCCGGGAGTGTCGCTCGTCAACGGCCTCTCCGTGGCCCTCCCCTTCCGGCCGGCCGAGAAGCAGGCGCTGCTCGAGGCGGCCGGCCCGGCGGAGCGCGAGGAGCTGCTCCTGACCCTCATGGGGATGGGCGTCTCGCCGCTCCCCGCCGACGAGTACTACTCCCCGCCGACGCTCAACTGAGGGCGCGCGCCTCGCTTCATCTCTTGTTCCTGGGAGCGCCGGCGTCCCCGCCGGCCTCTTCGCGGTGCCCGAGCACACCTCCGACTCGGTTGCAGCGCGCGATCCCATCCATTGTCATCCCGAGCGAGAGCGAGGGACCCGGGCGGGGGGAGGCCTTCCAAACCTCTGATAGCAAAGAACTTCACTCCACCCTTCCCCCAGGTCCCTCGCTATCGCTCGGGATGACAATTGAGGACCTGCCCATAGAACGGACGGGTGTAGATGAGAATGTACCCGTGACGACCCTCAACACCCACGCCGGCCTCTACCTCCACGTCCCCTTCTGCTCGGCGATCTGCCCTTACTGCGACTTCGCAGTGGTGACGGGGGGACGGGAGCGGCGGGCGCGGTTTGTCGACCGTTTGGTCTCGGAGATCGGGCTCTGGGCGGGCGAGGACTGGCAGTTCGACACCGTCTACTTCGGCGGCGGGACCCCGTCGGCCCTGGCCGCCGAGGACCTGGCGCGGATCGTCGCGGCGCTCCGTCATTCGCTCGCCGTCCGTCCCGACGCCTGGCTCTTCCTCGAGGCCAACCCGGAGGACGTGACGGCGGAGAGCCTCGCCGCCTGGCGTGGCCTGGGGGTGCGCACGCTGTCGCTCGGGGTGCAGTCGTTCGACCCCGCGGCCCTCCGCTTCCTCGGCCGCCGGCACGATCCGGCAGAGGCTCGCCGGGCCGTCGAGCTGGCGCGCGGCGCCGGTTTCGACACTGTCTCGATCGACCTCATCTACGGCCTTCCCGGCCAGGACGCGACCGCCTGGCGGGCAATCCTGGAAGCCGCCGTCGGGCTCGGTCCGGACCACCTCTCCTGCTACCAGCTCACCGTCCACGAGGGGACGCCCTTCGGCCGCCGGCTGGCGCGCGGCGCCCTCCGCGAGCTGCCGGAGCCCGCCCAGGCCGAGCTCTTCGACCTCACCCACGCCTTCCTCGCCGGCGCCGGCTACCCCGCCTACGAGGTGTCGAGCTTCGCCCGCTCGCCCGCCCATCGCTCGCGGCACAACCAGAAGTACTGGGACCATACGCCCTACCTCGGGCTCGGCCCCTCTGCGCACTCCTTCGCCGGCGCGCGGCGCTGGTGGAACGAGCGCCAAGTGGGGGACTACGAGGCGAGGGTCGCCAAGGGCGAGCGGCCGGTCGCCGGCGGCGAAGATCTGGGGCGGGAGGACCTGGCCCTGGAGGCGCTGATGCTGGGCCTGCGGACGACGGCCGGGATCGACCTCGCGAGCTTCCGCCGGCGCTACGGGACGGATCTCGCGGCGGCGAACGCCGGACTCATCGCCCGGCTCGTGGAGGAAGGGTTCCTCTCTGCTGCGGACGGCCGGCTGGCGCCGACCTCGAAGGGGCTGGCGGTCGCCGACTCGCTGGCGCGCGGCTTCGAGATCGGCCTCGCCTAGGGCCTCGGCGATCGCTTGCCCTTACGATCAGTTACCGCCATACTGGCAAGACCTATGGCGGCGACGTACGACTCTTCCTCGATCGAGGTCCTGACCGGCCTCGAGCCGGTGCGCAAGCGCCCCGGCATGTACACCTTCACCGACCGTCCCGATCACCTGGCGCAGGAGGTGGTCGACAACTCGGTCGACGAGGCCATCGCCGGGCACTGCTCGCGGATCGACGTCACCCTCTATGCCGACGGCTCGCTCGCGGTGGCCGACGACGGGCGCGGCATGCCCGTCGACCTGCACAAGGGGGAGAAGCTCCCGGGGGTCGAGGTGATCCTCACCCGGCTCCACGCCGGGGCCAAGTTCTCGGACAAGAACTACCGCTTCTCGGGCGGGCTCCACGGGGTCGGCGTGTCGGTCGTCAACGCGCTCTCGCGCGAGCTTCAAGTCTGGGTGCGGCGCGGCGGCAGGGAGTACCACATGTCGTTCGCCGGCGGGCACAAGGTCACTGCCTTGAAAGTTGTGGGAACCGTCGGCCAGCGGGTGACCGGCACCACCGTCCGCTTCTGGCCCGATCCCAAGTACTTCGACTCGCCGAAGTTCGGCGTCCCCAGGCTCAAGCACGCGCTGCGCGCCAAGGCCGTGCTCTGTCCGGGCCTGCGGCTCACCTTCACCCACGAGGGGGCGCCCGAGGACGACGAGGAGTGGCTCTACGCGGACGGCCTCAAGGCCTACCTGCTCGACGAGCTCGACGGCTGCGAGGTGGTGCCCGCGACGCCGTTCCTCGGCCACTTCCAGGGCAGCGACGAGGAGGTCGATTGGGCGGTCGCCTGGCTGGCCGACGAGGGCGACCTGGTCGCCGAGAGCTACGTCAACCTCATCGCCACCCCCCAGGGAGGAACCCACGTCAACGGCTTCCGCGCCGGCCTGACGGAGGCGCTCCGCGAGTTCTGCGAGTTCCGCGACCTCCTGCCGCGCGGCGTCAAGCTGGCGCCCGAGGACGTCTGGGCGCGCTGCGCCTACGTGCTCTCCGTGCGTCTCAAGGACCCGCAGTTCACCGGCCAGACCAAGGAGCGCCTGGCCTCCCGCGAGACCGCGGCCTTCGTCTCCGGCGTCACCCAGGACGCCTGCGGGCTGTGGCTCAACCAGCACACGGCGGACGCCGAGCGGATCGCCCGCCTGGCGATCGACAGCGCCGTCGCCCGCCAGCGCGCCGGCAAGCGGGTGAAGCGGAAGACGGTGACGAGCGGCCCCGCGCTCCCCGGCAAGCTCGCCGACTGCACCAGCCAGGATCTCTTCCAGACCGAGCTCTTCTTGGTCGAGGGCGACTCGGCCGGCGGCTCGGCCAAGCAGGCGCGCAGCCGCGAGTTCCAGGCCATCCTGCCGCTGCGCGGCAAGATCTTGAACACCTGGGAGGTCGACCCCGCCGAGGTGCTGGCCTCGCAGGAGGTGCACGACATCGCCGTCGCCCTGGGAGTCGACCCCGGCTCCGGCCGGCTGGACGGCCTGCGCTACGGCAAGGTCTGCATCCTGGCCGACGCCGACTCCGACGGCGCCCACATCGCCACCCTCCTCTGCGCCCTCTTCCTCCGCCACTTCCGCGCCCTCGTCCTCGACGGCCGGATCTACGTCGCCATGCCTCCCCTCTACCGCATCGACGTCGGCAAGGAGGTCTTCTACGCCTTGGACGACCGCGAGAAGAAGGGCATCCTCGACCGCATCGAGGCCGAGAAGATCCGCGGCAAGGTCAACGTGCAGCGCTTCAAGGGGCTCGGCGAGATGAACCCGCTGCAGCTCCGCGAGACCACCATGTCCCCCGAGACCCGCCGCCTGGTGCAGCTCACCCTCCTCCCCGGCGACGACGCCGACGCCATGGTCGACATGCTGCTCGCCAAGGCCCGCGCCGCCGACCGCAAGGAGTGGCTGACCGAGAAGGGCAACCGCGCGGAGGTGGGGCCGTGAGGAAGGGCCGTTCCAAGAACGGCAACGGCCCCGCTCCCTCGCTGCCGTTCGTCGACTCCGAGAAGCAGTCGCTGGCGGTCTTCACCGAGAAGGCGTACCTCGATTACTCGATGTACGTCATCCTCGACCGCGCCCTGCCGCACGTGGCGGACGGCCTGAAGCCGGTGCAGCGGCGGATCGTCTACGCGATGTCGGAGCTGGGCCTTTCCGCCGCCGCCAAGTTCAAGAAGTCGGCCCGCACGGTGGGCGACGTGCTCGGCAAGTTCCACCCCCACGGCGACACCGCCTGCTACGAGGCGATGGTCTTGATGGCGCAGCCCTTCAGCGTGCGCTACCCGCTGGTTGACGGGCAGGGCAACTGGGGCTCGCAGGACGACCCCAAGTCGTTCGCCGCCATGCGCTACACCGAGGCCCGCCTGACCCGCTTCGCGCAGGTGCTGCTGGCCGAGCTGGGGCAGGGGACGGTCGAGTGGGGGGCGAACTTCGACGGCACGCTGGAGGAGCCCAAGCTCCTGCCGGCGCGGCTGCCGCACGCGCTCCTGAACGGCGCCTCGGGGATCGCCGTCGGCATGGCGACCGACATCCCGCCCCACAACGTGGGGGAGCTGGCGGCCGCCTGCCTGCTGCTGCTCGAGAACCCCAAGGCCGCGGACGACGCGCTCTTCGCCACCGTCCTCGGGCCCGACTACCCCACGGACGCCGAGATCATCACCCCGCGGGCCGAGATCCGCCGCATGTACGAGGTCGGCCTGGGCTCGATCCGCATGCGGGCGGTGTGGGAGCGCGACGACGGCGACGTCGTCGTCACGGCGCTCCCCTACCAGGTGTCGGGGGCCAAGGTGCTGGCGCAGATCGCCGGCCAGATGCAGGCCAAGAAGCTCCCCATGGTGGAGGACCTGCGCGACGAGTCGGACCACGAGAACCCCACCCGCCTGGTCATCACCCCGCGCTCCAACCGGGTGGACCTGGACGAGCTGATGGCCCACCTCTTCGCCACCACCGACCTCGAGCGCACCTACCGCGTCAACATGAACGCCATCGGCCTCGACGGCCGGCCGCAGCTCTACAACCTGCGCGGGATGCTGGCGGAATGGCTGCGCTTCCGCACCGAGACGGTCCGCCGGCGCCTGCAGTTCCGCTACGACAAGGTGCTCGCCCGCCTGCACGTCCTGAACGGCTACCTCATCGCCTACCTGAACATCGACGAGGTGATCCGCATCATCCGCCACGAGGACGAGCCCAAGCCGGAGCTCAGGCGGCGCTTCAAGCTGACGGACGTGCAGGCCGAGGCCATCCTCGAGCTCAAGCTGCGCCACATCGCCAGGCTCGAAGAGGTGAAGATCCGCGGCGAGCAGGAGGAGCTGGCCAAAGAGCGCGACCAGCTGGAGCGCACCCTCTCCTCCGAGACCCGGCTCCGCCGCCGCGTGCGCGAGGAGCTGGAGGCCGACGCCCGCGAGTTCGGCGATCCCCGCCGATCGCCGATCGTCGAGCGCGAGGCGGCGAAGGCGCTCGACGAGGCTTCGCTCATCCCCACCGAGCCGGTCACCGTGGTGCTCTCCGAGAAGGGCTGGGTGCGCGCCGCCAAGGGCCACGACCTCGATCCCAGGGAGCTCCCCTACAAGGCCGGCGACGCCTTCCTGCAGGCGGCCAAGGGGCGCACCAACCAGCTGGCGGTCTTCCTCGACTCGACGGGCCGCGCCTATGCCCTTCCCGCCCACGGCCTGCCCTCGGCCCGCGGCCAGGGCGAGCCGCTCTCCTCGCAGCTCCAGCCGCCGCCGGGAGCGAGCTTCGCGGGCGTGCTGATGGGCGGCGAGGACGACTTCTTCCTGCTCGCGACTTCCGCCGGCTACGGTTTCGTGGCCCAGGTCAAGGATCTCGTCTCGCGCAACCGCGCCGGCAAAGCGATCCTTAACGTCACCCCCGGCGCCCGCGTGCTCGCGCCGCTCCCGGTGGCAGACTTCGACAACGACTACATCGCCGCCGCCACGAGCGAGGGGAAGCTTCTGATCTTCGGCATTACCGACCTGCCGCTCCTGCCGCGCGGCAAGGGGGTGAAGATCCTCAACGTCCTCGCCGCCAAGGGAGAATCGCTGGTCGCCGTCGCCGTCTTCCCCGAGAGCGCCCACCTCCGCGTCCACGCCGGCAAGCGCTACCTGAACTTGAAGCCCGCCGAGTACGAGCCCTACATCGGCCAGCGCGCCCAGCGCGGCCTGAAGCTGCCGCGCGGCTTCCAGGCGGTGGTAGCGATGGAGGCGGTGTAGAGGTCCGCGACCAATGACCCGTCCCTGGCAGACCCTGGACCGGGTCGAGACCGCCGAGGGGTTGCTGGAGCTGCGGCGGCGGGGGGCGGCCGACTTCGTCATCACCGTCGGCGGCCGGGTGCTGATGAACGGCTCCGCCCACCGCTCGGAGGAGGCGGCGGCCGACCTCGCTTGCCGGCGGGTGGCGGGGCGGGAGCGGCCGCGGGTGCTGATCGGCGGCCTGGGGATGGGCTATACCCTGCGGGCGGCGCTCGACGCGTTGCCGGCCGCAGCGGCGGTGGTGGTCGCCGAGATCAACCCGGTCGTCGTCCGCTGGTGCCGCGGCCCGCTGGCGGCGGCGACCGGCCGGGCGGTGGACGACCCGCGGGTCGAGATCGTCCTGGACGACGTGGCCGCCGTCATCGCGCGGGCGGCGAGCTCCGACCTCTCCGGAGGACGGTTCGACGCCATCGTGCTGGACCTCTACGAGGGCCCCCGCGAGTCCACGCGAGAAGCGGGGGAGCCCTTCTACGGCCCGCGGGCGCTGGTGCGGACGCGGGCGGCGCTCGCCCCGGCAGGAGTCTTCGCCGTCTGGTCCGAGGAGCCGGACGTCGCCTTCGAGCGGCGCCTGGCCGCCGCCGGCTTCACGGTCGAACGGCGTCGCCCCGGCGGCGGCCCCCGGCACGCCGTCTACCTGGCGACGGGCGGAAAAATGCCTCCATCCTCAAGGTCTGGTACCATTCCTTGAACGGGTCTGCCTACCGGACCGCGTCAGCACGAACAACCGGGCCGCCAGGCTCACGAGGGAATTTATGGCATCGAATCAGGCCTCCATGGCACGTCGGCAGAGAGAACGGGCGAGTCAGCAGGCGCGGCTGGAGAAGCAGGCCCAGCGGCAGGCGCGGCGCGAGCAGAAGAAGCTGGCCACCCCGCACCCCAGCAACGACCCGATGAACGACCCCAGCATCGACTGGGGCCAGTCCGTCCGGGAGGTTCATATCCCGGATCCACCCGAGCCTGAGGAGGGCGAGGCGGCGGAGCCGTAGCCGCTAGGACCCGAGTGGCCGAGACCCGCCGGGAGGGAGCCTCTCTCCATCCCGGCCGGCCCATCCTCCTGCCCAGCCCCTCTGGCGCCAGGCGCGGGGCATTCCCATGACGAGAGGAACGCGGAAGGAGCCGCCGCCTTCGGACCCGGAGGCGGGGATCTGGCAGGGGCAGCCGGTGGCGCGGCGCTTCGTGTCGCCCGACGGCATGACCGTCCTGGTGGGGCGCACCGCCGCCGACAACGACGTCCTCACCTTCAAGATCGGTACCCCGCGCGACTTCTGGCTGCACGTCGCCGGCGAGTCGGGCTCGCACGTCGTGGTGCGCAACCCCGACGGCCTCGACCGCCTGCCGCGGGAGACCCTGCGCTTCGCCGCCTCGCTGGCCGCCGGCTACTCGAAGGCCCGCGACGGCGGCCGGGTGGCGGTGCACGTGGCCGCCTGCGCCGACGTCCACAAGCCGCGCGGCCTGCCCCCCGGCAAGGTCGTCCTCGACCGCTACAAGAGCGTCGACGCCTCCCCCCGCCGGCAGGACGGCGCGGGGGACTGAAGGTTGCCCGCGGCGACCGGGCCGCGGTAGTTTAGGGGCCATGAAAACTCGATGGCTGCCGGCCGCCGTCCTGCTGCTCGCCCTCTCCCCGCTGCGGGCCGAGCCGCCCGCGGCGTCGCCTCCTCCGCCGGCCGCCAAGGCCGCCGAGCCGGTCCCGATCCCGGCCCCCGCCGACCTCGCGGCGCCGCCCGCCGACGCCCAAAAGACCGCCTCCGGCCTGGCCTCCAGGGTGCTGTCCCCCGGCACCGGCACCGTCCATCCGGCGGCGGCCGACAGGGTCAAGGTCCAGTACACGGGCTGGACCACCGACGGCAAGATGTTCGACTCCTCGGTCGCCCGCCGCAAGCCGGCCCTCCTGCCGCTCGACAAGGTCATCGCCGGCTGGGCCGAGGGGATCGAGCTGATGGTCAAGGGGGAGAAGCGGCGGCTGTGGATCCCGGCCGAGCTCGCCTACGCGGGGCGGCCCCACCGCCCGCAGGGGATGCTGGTCTTCGACGTCGAGCTGCTGGAGGTCCTGCACGTGCCACCGCCCCCGCCGGACGTCGCCGGCCCGCCCGCCGACGCCGAGAAGACCGCCTCGGGGCTGGCCTCGAAGCGTCTCGCCGCCGGCACCGGCAGCACCCATCCGAAGGCCGACAGCGTCGTCGAGGTCCACTACACGGGCTGGACGACCGACGGCAAGATGATCGACTCCTCGCTTGCCCGCGGCGTCCCCGCCACCTTCGACCTCGGCAGGGTGATCCCCGGCTGGACGGAGGGCATACCGCTCATGGTCGCCGGCGAGAGCCGGCGCTTCTGGATTCCCAAGAAGCTGGCCTACCGCGGCCAACCGGGCTTCCCGGAGGGGATGCTGGTCTTCGACATCGAGCTGCTGTCGATCGTCAAGGAGTGATGACGGCCCGCGATGACGCGCTCGTTCCCCCGCCAGCTGCTCCAGGTCGGCGACCACCAGGTCGCCCTGCCCGAGGGGGTCACCGTCCTCGACTGGGCCCTCGAGCGGGTGAGCTGGCAGAACCCCCGCATCCGCGCCTTCCTGGGCTGCATCCACATCCTTCACGGCATCCTCGAGAGCAACTACTCGATCCTCCACTGCTCGCCGGAGCGCCTGCTCGACATCTGGAGCAAGGTGCGCAAGGTGTCGGCCCTCATCCGCAAGGACATCGCCCCCCTCCTCGCCGCCCCGTCACGCATCCCCAGCCTGGAGGCGGCGCGCCAGAGCGCCGAGCTGTCGCTGGGCATGGCCGACCATCAGGTCATCGAGCCCATGGAGCGGTTTGGCGAGACGGTCCCCCCCGAGCAGCTCCTCGACCTGCGCAAGGCCCTCTGCATCGCCATCAGCCAGCTCCACTCCTTCCTGCAGGACACCTTCGGCGAGCTCATGGCGGGCGATCCGCGGAGCCTCCACGACGCCGACTACTTCCTCTCCCGGCGCTTCCCCCAAGACATCGAGGAGGCCGAGTGGCTGCACGCCACGGTGGACCGCCTGCAGGACTACCTGGAGCGGCTGGAGCCGGCGCGGGCCCGCAACGTAACCGCCCTCGCCAGGACGCTGGAGAACGAGCGGGCCATCCCCCGCGGCCAGACCTGGGAGGACACCATGGTCCTCCTCGAGGTGCTGTTGAACGGCCTGGCGCCCAAGCTCAAGGAGGTGCTCGCGCTGCGCGGCGTCCGCTTCTACGAGATCGAGATCCTCGACCGCTACGCCGCCGAGCTGCCCACCCGCTGCCGGGTCTTGATCGAGATCCACGAGGCCGCCTGCGAGGCGCTCGACCGCCTGACGGCGGCGGCGGGCGACTCGATCGACGAGGCCGAGCAGAACGCCCTCGACCTGGCGGAATGCCATCTCCTCTTCAGCCATCGGATGGCGAGGCTCCTGGGCGAGATCGACCGCTGTCTCCAGGACCTCATCGCCTTCGTGCCCATCTGGCTCGAGAGCATCGAGAAGCGGCGCGCCCTGCTGCTGCGCAAGAGCGCCGGCGAGCCGGTCCCCTCGGAGTAGCGGCGGCGCCTAGCGCGCCGCGTAGAGGGCGATCACCCTCTCGATGGCGCGGCGGCAGACGGCGCAGAAGCCGACATCGTCGCGGGTGAACATGATGCAGTCGGTCTGCGGCCGGTAGTAGCCGTGGGCCTCGTAGTCGGCGCCCTCGAAGGCCCCCACCTTGCCGGAGAAGGCGTCGGTCCCGAGGAGGCGGGTCTCGTGCTCGCGCTCCTCGAGGAAGAGAGCGTCCATCTCCTCCTCCGGCCGCTTCGCCGCGCGGATCGCCCGCCGCCGCTTCTGGATGGCGTGCGAGTAGGTCTCGAACTCCTCCTTCTTCCACGGCGTGGGGACCGGCACGCCGAGCGACAGGAGCTCCTTCCATTTGATGCGGGCGGGATCGGCGACCGCCGTCACGTTGGGCTCCCAGGGCTCGACGAGCTTGCCGGTCTCGGTGGGGACGTCGGAGGTGTAGTACTCGTCGGCCAGCGCCGCGAAGTGATGGCCGAACTCGTGGACGAAGACGTAGGGCGACCACAGGCTGTCGGCGGCGACCGTGCTGTAGAGGTTGAAGATGCCGCCGCCTCCGTACGTCCTGCCGTTGACGAGGATCTCGACGAACTCGTAGGGGGCGAACTGGGCGATGTCGCGGAAGGCGCGGTTGTCGAAGGTGAGGACGTAGCGCTCGGAGCCGAAGGCGTCGTAGGTGGCGCCCACCGGCGACCGGCGGTGGACTCCGGTCGAGGGGCGCGAGATGCCGGACTCGGCAGCCGGCGGGCAGAGCCCCCAGACGTTGAAGTCGCCGCGGTGCTCCTTGAACGGCGAGGTCGCGAAGAGGATCTCCATCAGGCGCCGCGCGTCGCGCTCGAACTTGCCGGCCTCGGCCGCCGTGTAGCCGTCGCCCAGGATGAGGAAGTCGACCTTGGCCGCCGGCTCGCCGCTCTTCTGGAGGGTGAGGAGGGGCGCCGGAGCGAGGGGCGCCGAGGTGTCGACGAACATGTCGGCAGGATCGACGGTCGCCGTCCACACCTCGCGGAAGTCGTTCCTGGCGTCGCGCTTCTTGAGGACGACCTGCACCGGCCGCTCGGGAGCCGGGAAGCGCAGCGATTCGGAGAAGGTGCGGCTCCGCTCCTTGGCCTCGTCGGTCTGCTCCCACTCGCCGTAGACGGAGGCGAAGCCGCGCGAGTAGAGGACGCGGTTGGTGGAACGGTCGACGACCTCGAAGAGGTACTTGCCGAGGTTGGTGTCGTCGATCGCCTTGGCGGGATCGCCGGGCCAGGGTAGCGGTTCGATCACCACGCGGTCGAAGCTGAACCGTTCCTCCGAGGCGTTGCCCGTGTGGTAGTAGTCGAGGCGCATCGTGCGCGGCGCGGCCGACGCCGCGGAAGTCATGGAGGCCGCGGCAAGGGACAGCAGCAGACAGGCCAGGACAGCCTTCATCGTCATTCTCCTCTGAGAGATAGATTCAGACGGCGTCGCCCGCCACGATCTCGAGCAGGCGCTCGCCGTATTTCTTGAGCAGGGTCGGCCCGATGCCGGAGACGGCGAGGAGCTCCTCCTCGCCCCTCGGCCGCGCGGCGGCGAGGG
>DATNKQ010000417.1:0-9587 GCA_035603315.1 Thermoanaerobaculia bacterium | reverse complement strand
GCCCTCGATCAGCGTCGGCTGGAAGGCCTGGATGCCCAGCCGGTGCAGGGTGGGGGCGCGGTTCAAGAGCACCGGATGGTCCTGGATGACCTCCTCCAGGGCGTCCCACACCTCGTCCACCTCGGCCTCCACCATCTCCTTCGCGGCCTTGATGGTCCCCACCAGCCCCTTCTCCTCCAGCCGGTTGTAGATGAACGGCTTGAAGAGCTCGAGGGCCATCTTCTTGGGCAGGCCGCACTGGTGCAGCTTGAGCTCCGGCCCGACGACGATGACCGAGCGGCCCGAGTAGTCGACGCGCTTGCCGAGCAGGTTCTGGCGGAAGCGTCCCTGCTTGCCCTTCAAGGTGTCCGAGAGCGACTTGAGCGGCCGGTTGTTGGAGCCCTTCAGGACCCGACCGCGGCGGCCGTTGTCGAAGAGGGCGTCGACCGCCTCCTGCAGCATGCGCTTCTCGTTGCGGACGATGACCTCGGGAGCGCGCAGCTCGAGTAGCTTCTTCAACCGGTTGTTGCGGTTGATGACGCGCCGGTAGAGGTCGTTCAGGTCGCTGGTCGCGAAGCGGCCGCCGTCGAGCGGCACCAGGGGACGCAGCTCGGGCGGGATGACCGGGATGACGTCCAGGATCATCCACTCCGGACGGTGGCCGGAGCGGCGGAAGGCATCCACCACCTTCAAGCGCTTAGCCGCTTTCAGGCGCCGGATCTGGCTGGTCTCGGTGCGCATGATGATGCGCAGCTCCTCCGCCATCTCGTCGACGTCGATCCGCGACAACAGCTCCTTGATCGCCTCGGCGCCCATGCGGGCCTCGAAGGTCTCCTCGCCGTGCTTGTCGCGCAGCTCGCGGTAGCGCTCCTCGGTCAGCAGCTCCTGTTCCTTGAGCTCGGTCTCGCCGGGATCGATGACCACGTAGCTCTCGAAGTAGAGGATGCGCTCGAGGTCCCGCAGGCTGATGTCCAGAAGGTGTCCAATGCGGCTGGGCAGCCCCTTGAAGAACCAGACGTGCGAGACCGGGCAGGCGAGCTCGATATGGCCCATGCGCTCGCGGCGCACGCGGGAACGGGTGACCTCGACGCCGCACTTGTCGCAGATCACGCCGCGATGCTTCATCCGCTTGTACTTGCCGCACAGGCACTCCCAGTCCGTGATGGGACCGAAGATCTTGGCGCAGAAGAGGCCGTCCCGCTCCGGCTTGAACGTGCGGTAGTTGATGGTCTCCGGCTTGGTGACCTCGCCGAAGCTCCAGGAGCGGATCTTGTCCGGCGACGCGATCGAGATCTTGATCGCGTTGAAATCCTTGGGCGACTGTGGCTTGTCAAAACTGCTGAATGGTTGCAACTTGGTTTTCCTCCCTTAGACCTTGAGGAGTTCAACGTCGAGACAGAGGCTCTGGAGCTCGCGGACCAGCACGTTGAAGGACTCGGGCAGGCCGGGAGCCTCCGGCACGTCCCCCTTGACGATCGCCTCGTACACCTTGCTCCGGCCCTCCACGTCGTCGCTCTTGACGGTCAGCAGCTCCTGGAGCGTGTAGGCGGCGCCGTAGGCCTCGAGCGCCCAGACCTCCATCTCGCCGAAGCGTTGGCCGCCGAACTGCGCCTTGCCGCCCAGCGGCTGCTGGGTGATGAGCGAGTACGGTCCGATCGAGCGCGCGTGGATCTTGTCGTCCACCAGGTGCGAGAGCTTGAGCATGTAGATGAAGCCGACGGTCACCTTCTGCTCGAACATCTCGCCCGTCATGCCGTCGAAGAGCGGCGTCTTGCCGGAGGACGGCAGCTTCGCCTCCGCCAGCAGGGTCTTGATGTCCGCCTCGCGGGCGCCGTCGAAGACCGGCGTCGCGAAGCGGAGCCCGAGGACCCTTCCCGCCCACCCGAGGTGGGTCTCCAGGATCTGGCCGACGTTCATGCGGCTGGGGACGCCCAGCGGGTTCAGGACGATCTCGACCGGCGTGCCGTCCGGGAGGTACGGCATGTCCTCCTCCGGCAGGATCCGCGAGATGACGCCCTTGTTGCCGTGGCGGCCGGCCATCTTGTCGCCGACCTGGAGCTTGCGCTTCATGGCGACGTAGACCTTGACCAGCTTGATGACGCCGGGCGGCAGCTCGTCGCCCTTCTGCAGCAGGCCGATGCGCTCCTCGTTGACCCGGTGCAGGACGTCGATGTGCGAATCGGTCTTACGGTAGACGATCTCCACCGCGTCGAGCAGCCGCTTCTCCTCGAAGGGCAGGCGCAGGATCTCCTGCCGGGTCAGCCGCTCGAGGCTCGCTTCGCCGATCTTCTCGCCGCTCTTGAGCAGCTCCTGACCGGTCCGCGACTTGACGGCCGACGTCACCTTCTTGCCGAGCAAGAGGTCCTTGACCTTCTTGTTGCGCTCCTCGGTCAGGATCCGCACCTCGTCCTTGATGTTCTTCTCCAGGCGGGAGATCTCCTCTTGCTCGATCTCCTTCGCCCGCTGATCCTTCTCGACCCCCTTGCGGGAGAAGATCTTGACGTCGACGATCGTCCCCTCGATCCCCGGGGGAACCTTGAGGCTGGCGTCGCGCACGTCGCCCGCCTTTTCGCCGAAGATCGCCCGCAGGAGCTTCTCCTCGGGGGTGAGCTGGGTCTCGCCCTTGGGCGTCACCTTCCCCACCAGGATGTCGCCCGCCTTGACGGTGGCGCCGATGCGGATGATGCCGCTCTCGTCGAGGTCCTTCAAGGCCGACTCCGAGACGTTGGGGATGTCGCGCGTGATCTCCTCGGGGCCGAGCTTGGTGTCGCGGGCCTCGATCTCGAACTCCTCGATGTGGATGGAGGTGTAGTAGTCCTCCCGCACCAGCTTCTCGGAGATGAGGATGGCGTCCTCGAAGTTGTAGCCACGCCAGGGCATGAAGGCGACCAGCACGTTCCTGCCCAGGGCCAGCTCGCCCGCCTCCGTGCAGGGGCCGTCGGCGAGCACGTCACCCTTCTTGACCCGCACCCCCTCCTCGACCACCGGCTTCTGGGTGATGCAGGTGTTCTGGTTGGAGCGCCGGAACTTGATCAGCTGGTAGATGTCGGCGCCGAACTCCTTGGCCTCGCCGGTATCCAGGTCCTCGCCCTCGACGCGGACGATGATGCGCTCGGCATCGACCGAGTCGACGATGCCGCCCCGCTTGCAGAGGACGACGGCGCCCGAGTCCTGGGCGACGATCCCCTCTAAGCCGGTGCCGACGATGGGGGCTTCGCTGCGCAGGAGCGGCACCGCCTGGCGCTGCATGTTGGAGCCCATGAGCGCGCGGTTGGCGTCGTCGTTCTCGAGGAAGGGGATGAGCGCCGCGGCCACCGAGACGAGCTGCTTGGGGCTGATGTCCATGTAGTCGATGCGGTCGCGCTCGACGGTGACGAAGTCGCCGCCGGCGCGCGAGATCACCCGCTCGCTGACGAAGACGCCGTTCTTGTCGAGCCGGGCGTTGGCCTGGGCGATGATGTACTTCTCCTCCTCCCAGGCCGAGAGGTAGAAGGCGTGCGGCTCGGCCTCCATCTTCCGTTTGCCGGCCTTGTCGAGCTTGGCGTTCTCCGAGGCGAGCTGGTCGCCGGTGACGATCTGTCCCAGCCGCATCGGCCCGTCGCCCACCTTGACGACGCGGTAGTGCTGCAGCACGCGGCCGTTCTCGACCTTCTTGTAGGGGCTCTCGATGAACCCGTAGTCGTTGATCCGCGCGTAGGTCGCGAGCGACGAGATGAGGCCGATGTTGGGGCCTTCGGGCGTCTCGATCGGGCAGATGCGGCCGTAGTGCGTGGCGTGGACGTCGCGCACCTCGAACCCCGCGCGCTCGCGCGACAACCCGCCCGGCCCGAGGGCCGAGAGGCGCCGCTTGTGGGTGACCTCGGAGAGCGGGTTCGTCTGGTCCATGAACTGCGACAGCTGGGACGAGCCGAAGAACTCCTTGATCGCCGCGATGACCGGCTTCGAGTTGATGAGGTCGTGGGGCATCGCCGAGTCGATGTCCTGGTGGACGGACATCTTCTCCTTGATCGCCCGCTCCATGCGCACCAGGCCGATGCGGAACTGATTCTCCAGGAGCTCGCCCACCGCCCGCACGCGCCGGTTGCCGAGGTTGTCGATGTCGTCGACGCGGCCGACATCCTTCTGCAGGCGCAGCAGGTACTCGATGACCCGGAAGAAGTCGTCCGCCGACAGCGTCTTCTGGTCGACCGGCACCTCGGTGTCGAGCTTGATGTTGAACTTGAAGCGGCCGACCCGCGAGAAGTCGTAGCGCTTGGCGTCGAAGAACATGCCGTAGAAGAGCGAGCGGGCGCTCTCGAGCGTCGGCGGGTCGCCTGGGCGCATGCGGCGGTAGATCTCGATCAACGCCTCCTTGGAGGTCTTGGTGCCGTCCTTGGCGAGGGTGTTCGAGAGCGTCGCGCCGGTCAGCTCCCAGTCGGGGAAGAAAACCTCGATGGCGGTCGACTTGCGGCCCTCCAGGCGCTCGCCCAGGTCCTCGGGCACCAGCTCGTTGGCCTCGAAGATCACCTCGCCGGTGTCGAGGTCGACGATGTCGGCGATGAAGAAGGCGCGGTCGAGGTCGTCGGCGTCGACGTGGAAGGGCAGCGTCTGGCCGGTGTCGAGCTTGCCGATGTGCTCCTTCGAGAGGGTGATCCCGGCGAAGATCGGGTAGGCCTCGCGGCGGCCGCGGCTCTGGCGGTCCTTCAGGCGCTCGGGCTCGAGCACCCGCGGCGGCACGTGGAGGCTGAACCTGCCGTCGCCGTCGGGGGTCAAGGCGACCGGGGCGTAGAACTGGCGCAGGATCGCCTCGTCGGACTCGAGCCCCAGGGCGCGCAGGAAGACGGTGCCGTGGAACTTGCGCTTGCGGTCGATGCGCACCGAGAGCACGTCCTTCTGGTCGTACTCGAACTCCACCCAGGAGCCGCGGTAGGGGATGATCTTGGCGAGGAACGCGCGCGCGCCTTCCTTGGTAAAGAAGACGCCGGGGCTCCTGTGGAGCTGCGAAACGATGACCCGCTCGGTGCCGTTGATGACGAAGGTGCCGTTGTCGGTCATCAGCGGGATGTCGCCGAAGTAGACCTCCTCCTCCTTGGCGTCGCGCATCATCCGCGCGCCGGTCTCCGGGTCCTTGTCGTAGACGAAGAGCCGGAAGGTGACCTTCAAGGGCACGGCGAAGGTCATGCCGCGCTCCTGGCAGTCGGAGATCGAGTACTTGAGCTGCAGGTCCACCGGGTTGCCGCAGATGTCGCACTTGGTGACCCGGTTCTTGTTGACGAAGCCGCACTCCGTGCAGGTGACCGTCTCCTCGTGGGGGTGGTCGGTCATGACCTTGGCGCCGCAGTTGGTGCAGGTCATCCGCAGGTATTCGAGGCCCTTGAGCTCGCCGCACTTGCACTGCCAGTCGCCGATCGAGTACTTGACGAAGTCGAGCGAGCAGGTCTCGCGGAAGTCGGAGAACGGAAAGATGCTGGTGAACACCGACTGCAGGCCGTGGTTCGCCCGCTCCTCGGGAAGGAGGTTCATCTGCAGGAAGCGCTCGTAGGACCGCCGCTGGACGTCGATCAGATTGGGGATCGGCAGCGACGTCTGGATGCGGGAGAAGTCCTTGCGGTGGCCGTTTTGCGAGATGGGAGTTTTATCCATAGAATCGTCCTTGCGGTCTCCTCGTACTGTGTGGGCCTACGCGCCGGGGAGCGAGAGAAGGGACACCAAACCCGGCCCGCCGCTCCGGCGGCAGGACAACGGGCAGGGTAAACAACAAGCCGAGCGCCCGATTTATGCCAGAAGGCGGCATCCCGGCGCGAGGCGCCGCCTTCCGGACATCCTGAAGTCGAGCCGACGTGGTTCTTCGTCCCACGTCTACTTGAGCTCGACCTTGGCCCCAGCCTCTTCGAACTTCTTGCGGATCGCCTCTCCCTCGTCCTTGGAGACGCCTTCCTTGACGGTGGCGGGCGCGGACTCCACGAGGTCCTTGGCTTCCTTCAAGCCCAGGCTCGTCACCTCGCGCACCGCCTTGATGACGTTGATCTTCTTGTCGCCGACCTCCTTCAGGACGACGTCGAACTCGGTCTTCTCCTCGACGACCGGGGCGGCCGCGGCGCCCCCGGCGGCCGGCGCCGCCATGGCGGCTGCCGCCGCGGATACGCCGTAGTGCTCCTCGAGCGCCTTCACCAGGCCGTTGAGCTCGAGCACCGTCATGCTGTCGATCTGCGAGATGAACTCTTGGGTCGCGATTGCCATGGTCTCCTCTCCTTCGAGGGCTGCGGACCTGTGAGGTCCGGTATGGGTCTTATCCAGGCTGCGGGCTCGAGCTGCCGCCTTCTTCCTTCTGGATCCGCACCTGGTCGAGCACCGCCACGAACTGCTGCGGCACGGCGGCCAGGACGCGGGCGAAGCGGGTCACCGGCGACTGCAGCAGGTAGAGGAGCTTGGCGATCAGCTCCTCGCGGCCCGGCAGTTGGGCGATCTCCTTGATCTGCGCCGCGACGACGGTGCGGCTCTCGACGAGCCCGCCCTTGAACTGGATGGCGGGAACGTCCTTGGCAAAGTCGGTGAGCGCCTTGGCGAGCGCCACCGGGTCGGTCGTCGAGTAGACGACGGCGGTGGGTCCCGTGAAGTGCTCCTTGAGCTCCCCCAGGGCCTTGCCGTCGATGGCGCGCAGGGCCAGCGTATTCTTGACCACCGCGTAGTGGCCGCCGCTCTCGCGAACCCTGTCGCGGAGCGTCGTCACCTGCGGCACGGTGATCCCCTTGAAGCCGAGCAGGAAGGCATGCGGCGCTGCCGCCAGGCCCTGTTCGTACTCCTCGATCAGCTGCTCTTTGTCGCTCCGGGTCAGAGGCATCGTTTCTGGCTCCTAGCTTTCGACCGCGATCAGCGCGTTCTCGTCGACCCGGATGCCGGGGCCCATCGTCGAGGAGATCGAGACCGACTTGACGTACTTGCCTTTGGCCGCGCTCGGCTTGGCCTTCATCACCGCGCCGATCAGGGCGTCGGCGTTCTGCTTGAGCTTCTCGGGGCCGAACGACAGCTTGCCCACGGGGGCGTGGATGATCCCCGTCTTGTCGACGCGGAACTCCACCTTTCCGGCCTTGATCTCCTGCACCGCCTTGGCGACGTCGAAGGAGACCGTGCCGGCCTTCGGGTTGGGCATCAGGCCGCGGGGCCCCAAGACTTTGCCGAGGCGTCCCACCACCCGCATCATGTCGGGGGTCGAGACCACGGCGTCGAAGTCGAGCCAGCCGCCTTCGATCTTCTTCGCCATGTCGTCGCCGCCGACGAAATCCGCCCCCGCCTCTTCGGCCTCGCGGATCTTCTCGCCGCTGGCGAAGACGAGGACACGGGCGGTCTTGCCCAGCCCGTGCGGCAGCACCACCGTGCCGCGCACCATCTGGTCGGCGTGCTTGGGGTCCACCCCCAGCCGCATGGCGATCTCCATGGTCTCGTCGAACTTGACGAACGAGGCGTCCTTGACGAGTTGGATGGCCTCCCCCAGCGGATAGGGCTTGGCCTCGACTTTGGCCACCGCCTGCTTGAACTTCTTGCCGTGCTTCGCCACGAATCTCCTCCTCAGGCCTGAATCTCTAAGCCCATCGACCGGGCGGTGCCCTCGATGATCCGCACCGCCGCTTCCAGGGTCGCCGCGTTCAGGTCGGGCAGCTTGGTCTTGGCGATCTCCTCGACCTGCGCCTTGGTGACCTGGCCCACCTTCTTCTTGTTGGGCTCGCCCGAGCCCTTCTCGACTCCGGCCGCCTTGCGCAGCAGCACCGCCGCCGGCGGCGTCTTGGTGATGAAGGTGTAGCTGCGGTCGGCGTAGACGGTGATCACCACCGGGATGATCATCCCCTGCTGGGTCTGCGTCCGGGCGTTGAAGTTCTTGCAGAAGTCCATGATGTTGACGCCCGCCTGGCCGAGGGCGGGGCCCACCGGCGGCGCCGGCGTCGCCTGCCCGGCCGGGATCTGCAGCTTGATCTGCCCAGTGATTTTCTTCGCCATACGCCTCTCCCTAGATCTTCTGCACCTGCGAGAAATCCAGCTCGACCGGCGTCTGCCGGCCGAAGATGGTGACCATGACCTTCAGGGTGTTGCGGTCGAGGTTGACCTCGTCCACCACGCCGGTGAAGTTGTTGAACGGGCCGTCGGTGATGCGCACCGGCTCCGCCTTCTCGAAGACGTACTTCGGCTTCGGCTTCTCCTTGGCGGTGACCACCTGCTCGAGGATCTGGTCGACCTCGAGCTGCGACAGCGGCGTGGGTTTCTTGCCGGTGCCCACGAAGCCGGTCACCTTGGGCGTGTTCTTGACCACGTGCCAGGCGGCGTCCGACATCTCCATCTCGACCAGGATGTAGCCGGGGAAGAACTTGCGCTGCGTCTCGCGCTTCTTGCCGCCCTTGTACTCGACGACCGTCTCCGTGGGAATGCGGATGTCGCCGAAGGCCGCCCCCATGCCAAGGGCGTCGGCGCGCTGGCGCAGGGTCTCCTTGACCCGCTCCTCGAAGCCGGAGTAAGTGTGGACGATGTACCACTTGCGGTCGGCGGCAGCGGCCGTGGCGGGAGTCTCGGCCGTCTCATGGGTCTGCGTCATGACGTCACCCCGTGGTCACCCGGATGATCCAGTTGTAGCCCCTGAGGATCACCACGTCCGCCACCCACAAGAAGATGGCGAAGACGAAGCTGGTGATGATGACGATCACCGTCGTCGACATCACCTCGTCGCGCGTCGGGAAGGAGACCTTCTTCATCTCCGCGCGCGTCTCCGAGAGGAACTCCCTGATTTTTTTCCACCATTCCATGCTGGACGCTCGATCCTCTGCTTGAAGTTTGGCAGGCCAGGAGGGATTCGAACCCCCAACCCTCGGTTTTGGAGACCGATGCTCTACCAGTTCGAGCTACTGGCCTGTAGCGAACTACTTCACGATCTCCGTCACGGTGCCGGCGCCGACGGTGCGGCCGCCCTCGCGGATGGCGAAGCGCACGCCCTTCTCCATGGCGATCGGCGCGATCAGCTCCACCTCCAGGTTCACGTTGTCCCCAGGCATCACCATCTCCGTGCCGTCCGGCAGCTTCGCCACCCCCGTCACGTCCGTCGTCCGAAAGTAAAACTGCGGGCGGTAACCGTTGAAGAACGGCGTGTGACGGCCGCCCTCCTCCTTCGACAGGATGTAGACCTCGCCCTTGAACTTGGTGTGCGGCAGGATCGAGCCGGGCTTGGCCAGGACCTGACCGCGCTCGACGTCGGTCTTTTCCACACCGCGCAGCAGCACGCCGATGTTGTCGCCCGCCTCGCCGGCGTCGAGCAACTTGCGGAACATCTCGACGCCGGTCACGACCTTCTTGGTCGTCGGCGTGAAGCCGACAATCTCGACTTCCTCGCCGATCTTGACCTTGCCTCGATCGACGCGGCCGGTGACGACCGTGCCGCGACCGGAGATCGAGAAGACGTCTTCGATCGGCATCAGGAACGGCCGGTCGGTCGCGCGCTCCGGCTGCGGAATATAGGCGTCCACCGCCTTCATCAGCTCCAGCACCGAGTTCTTGCCGAGCTCAGGCTTCTCGTCGTTGAGCGCGCAGGTCGCAGACCCCTTCACCACCGGGATATCGTCCCCGGGAAACTCGTACTTCGAGAGCAGCTC
>DATNKQ010000359.1:0-4643 GCA_035603315.1 Thermoanaerobaculia bacterium | reverse complement strand
CAGCTGGCCCGTCGGCTGCGGGCGCTGGGGATCGGACCCGAGCGGGTGGCCGGCATCCTCCTCGAGCGCTCGCCGGAGCTGGTGGTCGCCCTCCTGGCAGTGCTCAAGGCCGGCGGCGCCTACGTGCCGCTCGATCCCTCCTACCCGGCCGAGCGGCTGGCCTTCATGCTCGGCGACTCCGGGGCCGCGGTGCTGATCACCAGCGGGCGCCTCCTCGCCGGCTTTCCGGGCCTCGCCGCCAGCTGCGCGCCGGTGCTCCTCGACCGCGAGGCCGCGGCCCTGGCCGCCGGTGGCGCCGAGCGGCCGGCGGTCGAGGTGGCGCCGGACGGCCTCGCCTACCTGATCTACACCTCGGGATCGACGGGCCGCCCCAAGGGGGTGATGGCGCGCCACGGGTCGCTGTCGGCCTACGTCGAGGCCTTCCGCCGCGAAAAGGGCCTGGGGCCGGCGGACCGCGTGCTGCAATTCGCCTCCATCAGCTTCGACACCAGCGCCGAGGAGATCTACCCCTGCCTGGCGAGCGGAGCGGCCCTTGCCCTGCGCAGCGAGGCCATGCTGGGCGCGACGTCGGAGCTGCTCGGGCGCTGCGCCGAATGGGGCATCACCCTCCTCGACCTGCCGACCGCCTTCTGGCACGAGCTGGTCGCCCGGCTCGACGTCGAGCGCCTCCGCCTGCCGGCCACGCTCCGGACGGTGGTGATCGGCGGCGAGCGGGCGCTGCCCGAGCGGGTCGCCGCCTGGCATGCCCAGGGCCACTCCGCGCGCCTGGTCAACACCTACGGCCCGACCGAGACGACGATCGTCGCTACCCGCTGCGAGCTCGACGCGGCGCTGCCGATCGCCACCGAGGTGCCCATCGGGCGGCCGGTTCGCGGCGCCCGCGCCTACGTGCTGGACCGCGAGCTCGACCTCGCGCCGCCGGGGGTGCCCGGCGAGCTCTACGTCGGCGGCACCGGCCTCGCCCGCGGCTATCTCTGCCGGCCGGACCTGACGGCCGAGCGCTTCGTGCCCGACCGCTTCGGCCGGCTACCGGGCGCCCGCCTCTACCGGACGGGCGATCGGGTGCGCCTGCTGCCAGGGGGCAACCTCGAGTTCCTCGGGCGCGTCGACGAGCAGGTCAAGATCCGCGGCTTCCGGGTCGAGCCGCGGGAGATCGAGGCGGCGCTGGCCGAGCACCCGGGCGTGGCCGCGGCGGTGGTGACGGCGCGGGGGGAGGGGCCGGGAAGCCGGCTGGTCGCCTACTTGGTCGCCGCCGCGGCGCCGCCGCCACCGATGGAGATGGAGGAGCTGCCGCGTTTCCTCGCCGGCCGGCTGCCCGAGCACATGGTGCCGGCCCTCTTCGTGACCCTCGACGCGCTGCCGCTGACGCCGGGGGGCAAGGTGGACCGCCGGGCGCTGCCGGCGCCGGAGCAGCTGGTGGCGGCGGCGGCCGCGGCGTTCGTCGCGCCGCGCACGGCCGCCGAGGAGACAGTGGCGGCGATCTGGCGCGAGGTGCTGGAGGTCGAGCGGGTGGGAGCGGAGGACAACTTCTTCGCCTTGGGCGGACACTCGCTGCTGCTGCCGCGGGTCATGCATCGGCTGCGTTCCGCCTTCGGCGTCGAGGTGCCGCTGCGCAGCCTCTTCGACGAGCCCACGGTCGCCGGCCTGAGCATCACCGTCGAGGAGCTGCTGCTGGCCGAGATCGAGCGCCAGATGGAGGAGACATCGGGCTTCGGGCAGGCGGCGCTGCAGGAAGACGAGGTGACGCGGGGCAGGTCGTCGTGAAGCGGCTGCGCAGGGCGCTCAAGACCGCCTCTGTGGCCCTGCTGATCGTCGTGGCGATCCTCGCCGCCGTCGCCTTCTGGCTCATCCGCCGCCCCTGGCCACAGACCGCCGGAACGCTGGCGGTCGCCGGGCTCACGGCGCCCGTCGAGGTGATCCGCGACGCCTGGGGGGTGCCGCAGATCTACGCCGCCGGCGAGCACGACCTGCTGTTCGCTCAAGGCTACACGCACGCCGGGGACCGCCTCTGGCAGATGGAGTACGGCCGCCACGTGAGCGGCGGCACGCTCTCCTCCCTCTTCGGCCCGGCGACCCTCGACTTCGACCGCGCCATGCGCATCTTCGGCATCCGCCGGGCGGCGCTGCGCGACTGGGAGGTCTTGGAGCCGGGCACCCGCGCCGTTCTCACGGCCTACGCCGAGGGGGTGAACGCCTACCTCGCCGGCCACCGCGGGCGGCTGCCCCTGGAGTTCGCCATCCTCGGTGTCCGTCCCGTCCCCTGGACGCCGATCGACTCGCTGGCCTGGGCCAAGATGGTCGCCCTGCTCCTGGGGCAGAACCACGAGATCGAGCTGATGCGCGCGCGGCTCATCGCCCGGCTGGGCGAGGCCGCCGCCCGCCAGCTCCTCACCCCCTACGCCGACAGCGACACCCTGATCGTCTCCCCCGAGGCCGGCGGCTACGGCAGCCTGCGCGACGCCCGGCCGCGGCCGGCGGGCGCTCTCCTCTCCGCCCTGCTGAGCGCGCCCAGCCTCTCCCTCGGGAGCAACAACTGGGTGGTCCACGGCAGCCGCACGGCGAGCGGCAAGCCGCTCCTCGCCAACGACACCCACCTGGGCCTCGGCATGCCGTCGGAGTGGTACGAGAACGGGCTGCACGGCGGGCGCTTCGACGTCGTGGGCCTCTCGTTCCCCGGCGTCCCCCTGGTCCTTCTCGGCCACAACCGCCGGATCGCCTGGGGCATCTCCAACATGTGCGGCGATGGCCAGGACCTCTACCTGGAGACCCTGAACGGCCGCGGCCAGTACCGCTACCGCGGCGAGTGGCGCGACCTGCAGGTGATCCACGAGTCGATCGCCGTCAAGGGCCGTCCGCCGGCGGCGCTCGACGTCCTCGCGACCGTCCACGGCCCGATCATCAACGAGACGGCGAACCTGAAGAACGCCCAGCCGATGGCGCTGCGCTGGACGGCCCTCGAGGCCACCCGCCTGCTCGACGCCGTCCTCCACCTCGACATGGCGGCGGATTGGGTGGCCTTCCGCTCGGCGCTGTCGACCTGGGGAGCCCCCAGCCTCAACTTCGTCTACGCCGACGTCGACGGCAACATCGGCTATCAGGCGGCGGGCCTCCTGCCGGTCCGCGCCGCCGGCGACCAGGGGATGGTGCCGGTGCCCGGCGAGAGCGGCGAGCATGACTGGCGCGGCTGGATCCCGTTCGCCGCCATGCCCAGCCTCGCGAACCCGGCCGCCGGCTTCCTCGTCACCGCCAACAACAAGGTGGTCGCCGACAACTACCCCTATCTCATCGCCCACGACTATGCCGACCCCTACCGGGCGCGGCGGATCACCGACCTGCTGGCGGCCATCCCCAAGGCGACAGTCGCCGACATGGAGCGCATCCAGGCCGACACCTACTCGGCGCCGGCGGCGGCGCTGTGTCCCTACCTGGCGGCCGTCCACCCGGCCAACCGCCTCGAAGAGCAGGCCCTCGGTCTGGTGCGGGGTTGGGACCTCCGGTTCGAGACGGCGAGCGCCGGCGCCGCGATCTACTACGCCTGGTACTCGCGCCTGCTGGAGGACATCGTCGGCGACGAGCTGGGCCCCGACCTGATGCGCGACTTCCGACCCATCTTGCGCGCCCAGACGCCGATGTTCCTGCGCCTGATGGCCGAACCTCGAAACCGCTGGTTCGACGACCGCCGGACGCCGCGGATCGAGACGCGCGACGACATCGTTCGGCGCAGCTTCACGACGGCCGTCCGCTGGCTCTCCCGGCGCCTGGGCGGCGATCCCGCGGAGTGGACCTGGGGGCGCCTGCACACCATCCAGTTCGCCCATCAGCCGTTCGGCCAGAGCGGCATCGCGCCGCTCGAGCGGCTCTTCAACAGCCGGACGTTCGAGGTCCCCGGCGAGGTTTTCACGGTGAACGGCGAGTCCCCCGTTCTGACTCGGCCCTTCACCGTCGGCGTCGGCGTCTCGCAGCGCCTCATCGTCGACCTCGCCGACCTCTCCCGCTCGCTCGCCATCAACAGCACGGGCCAGAACGCTCAGCTCTTCCATCCCCATCGCGAAGACCAGATCCCGCTCTGGAGCCGCAACGAGTACCGGCCCATGCTCTTCAGCCGCGCGGCAGTGGAGGAGGGCGCCCGCGAGCGACTGCGGTTGATGCCGTCAGGAGCAGGGCGGGAAGCGGGGAGCGCGCCGTGAGCGGCCGGGGTCCCGCCGCGCTCGATCCCGCGGCGGCCGTCGCCGGCGGGCCGCCCGCGGAGTGGAGCCGGGCTGCCGTCGCGGTGCGCGGCCGCGGTCTCGTCCACGCGCGGTTCGCCGCCCAGGCCCGCCGCCGCCCCGACGCCCCGGCTCTGATCGGCCCCGAGCCGGGCGCGCCACCCCTGACCTACGGCGAGCTCGCCGCCCGCGTCCGCCGGCTGGCCGCGCACCTCCGCGCGCTCGGGGTCGGCCCGGGGGTCCTCGTCGCCATCCATGCCGAGCGCTCGGCGCGGACCGTCGAGGCCATCCTCGCCGTCCTCGCAGCGGGTGGCGCCTACCTGCCCCTGGACCCCGGCTATCCGCGCGAGCGGCTCGCCTTCATGCTGGAGGACTCGCGGGCGGCGGTGCTGCTGACCCGCGAGGGGTTGGCCGCGGAGCTGCCGGCGGGCCGCGCAC
>DATNKQ010000355.1:0-7127 GCA_035603315.1 Thermoanaerobaculia bacterium | reverse complement strand
CGGCCTGGCGGGAGCTCACGTAGCTGGTGCACCCGGCCGCCAAGCTCAGGAGCAGAAGCGGCAGGAGGGCTCGCACGATGTGATCACGCATGTAGGTTTCCTCTCGTCTAGTGACGGAGCGCCACTCGCTTCGAGGGCTCGGCGGGGAAGCCGACGAACCCGATGTCCACGGACTCGTAGCCGATGTGGGAGACGATGAACCTGTTCTCGATCATCTCCCCTTCTCGTACGTTGTAGATCGTCTTTCCGTCCGAGAAGACGGCGATCGGCCGGGCGACCGGACCGAAGCGTCCGAGGTAATTGAGGATGAACGGCGGCGGCTTGGGCCGCGCCGCCTCGATCGCCGCCAGGCGCTCCAGCTCGGCGCGCCGCCGCGCCTCCTCTTCCGCCAGCGCCCGCTGGCGGGCGAGCTCCGCCGCCGTCGGCGGCTTGGGCGGCGGCGGCTTGGGCGGCGGCGGCGGCTCGCCGAAGCGCCAGGGATCGCGTCCGGGCTTGTAGCCGCGCGGGTCGAGCACAGTGTCGGCCTTGAGCTCGAGGACCTCGCGCACGGGGGCGGCCGCCTGGCCGCTCCGTCCCGCCTGCAGGGTCGGCAGGGCGGCCGGCGCGGCCGCCTCCTCGGGATCTCCCCGCCGCCCCGCCGGCACCTGGGGGCCGACGGCGCCGCTATCGTCGTTCGCCATCAAGTGGAGGACGCCGGCGGCGACGAGGATGACCGCCAAGGCGGCCAGGAGGAGGTGCTGCCGCTTCACCCGGCGCCCGCTTTCCGGCGCGGCGCGGGAGCGGCCGCGCGCGGCGTCTCCGGGGCGCCCTCTTTTGCGAACAATGTCGAGAGGCGCAGGTTCATGCGCAGCTCCGGACCCTTGTTCCCCTCGCCCAGGGTGACGTCCTCCAGGGTGAGGAAGGACTCCGACCGCTCCAGCAAGTCGATGAACTTGCGCAGCTCCGCGTAGTTGCCGTCGACCGAGAAGATGAACGAGCGCTTGACCAGGCCGTAGTCCTCGATCTGCTCCTCGGGATAGGAGACCTCCCGCGGATCGAGGCCGGCCTTCATCGCCATCCCCCGCACCTCGGCGGTGATCTCGGTGAGCCGATGGCGGCGGGTGGAGAAGCGGTCCTCGTAGAGGGCGGCGACCCGCTGGCGGTTGGCGCGGGCGCGGTCGATGAGCCTCTCCAGGTCGAGGCGCTGGGCCTCCAGGCGGCGGAGCTCCCCGTGATCCTCCTTGAGGGTCTGGCCGAGCGACTGCACGCTGCCGGCGTAGCCCAGCCGGTAGACCGAGAAGGCCGCCAGGTTGAGGAGGAAGAAGACGAGCGGCGGCAGCCAGATCCACAGGCGCTGGCGCCAGATCTCCTCGCTGTTTTTCATCCCGCCCGTCATCGCCGTTCGCCGCCTCCCGTTCCCGGCGCCCCCATCGCCTTGAGCGGATGGTGGAGCGTCCCGGGAGGCCCCGCCGGACCCGCGGGCTCCGCCGCGCCGAGGATGCCGGGACTGCCGACGATCCGCGGGCGGCGCGCAGGGAGCGCGCCGCCAACCGCGGCGCCCGCCTGCGCGGGCCGGTATCCGACCTGCAGGTCGAAGCGGATGAGGCCGGTCAGCTCCCGGCTCTCGCGGGAGAGGTCGGGCTCGGCGAAGGCGGGGTGGGCGAAGAGGTTGTCGACGAACTGCAGCAGCGCCTCGTCGTTCTTGGCGTCGCCGACCATGGTCAATACCACCCGGTCGCTCTGCCGCTTGAGGGTGACGCCGCGGCGCCGCCGCTCCAGCCGCTCGTCGATCACCCCCCGGGGCGTCAGGTGGTTCAGGCGGACGTCCATCGGCAGCACCTCGGCCAGGCGGTCGAAGAGCAGGCTCCAGGAGAAGGTGCGCTCGGCGATCTTGTCGTTCAGGAAGGCGACCTCCTCGTTCTGGCGGCCGAGGTCGAGGCCGGCGACCTGCGCCTGCAGGCGGGCGATGCCCTCCCGCCCGGCACGGATCTGGGCCTCCACCTGCCGGATCTCCTCGCGCTTCTCCTTCGAGCCCGCGAGGTAGCTCCAGAAGAGGAAGGCGTTGCCCGCCAGGAGGAGGATCGAGAGCAGCCAGAGGGCGATCGCAGTCCGCGTCACCGGACGGCTGTTGACGAACGGCCGCCGCGAGAGGTTGAGGGCGTCGGGGCTCATGGGACTCACGCCACCTCCCGCCGCGCCGCGCCCAGCATGGCGGCCACCTCGCGCCAGGGCGGGGCGGCGCCGGTGGGGCCGACGGCGGTGCCCTCGACCTGGAGCGGCGGCAGGTGGCGGCCGTCGAGCGGCGCCGCCGGCAGGCCGAGGCCGCCCTCCAGGCGGGAGAGCCAGATCGGCTCGAGGCCGGTCGGCGCCACCAGCAACACCCACGACAGGAGAGAGCCGGGGAAGTGCTCGTCGAGGAAGTTGCGGGTGAGCTTCAGGTCGCGGCTGACGAATCCCGCCCGCGCCTCCTCGGGGAGCGCGCCGGTGAAGGCCTTGAAGCGGTGGAGGACCGGCTCGCCGCGGCGCACGAAGGCGAGCGTGTAACCCCCTTCCTCGACCACCACCAGGGCGCCGAAGCGGACGGCCCGCGAGGTCGAGGCCTGGCTGGCGAGCGAGCCCAGGGCCGCCTCTCGGTCGGCTCGAGCTTCAGCGTCGTCGGCGAGCGAGGCGATGAGCGACAGGCTCAGGTTGGCGATCTGCCCGAGCCGCACCCCAGCCGCCGCGAAGGCGTCCTCGAGCTGCGCCAGGAGCTGCTCGATGGCGAACCCCAGGAGCAGCCGGCGCGGCTCCTCCTGCTGCGGCAGGGGCGTCACCTCGACCGCCCCGATCCGTAGCTCGTCGACGCGGAAGGGGACCAGGCGCTTCAACTTCCAGCGCAGCACCTCGTCGCGCGCGTCGGCGGCCTTGGGCACCTCGGTGATCTCCGTAAAGGTCACCCGCAGCCAGCTGTCGGGGATGATGAGCGAGGCGTCCCTGAGGCTGCCCGGCAGCTCGCTCACCAGGTTCTTGACCAGCTGCTCGAAGGCCCGCGGGTCGCGGAGAGGCCCGCCCAGGATGCCGGAGTGGAAGGCGTCGGCGGGCAGCGCGACCGAGCGGTAGGCGCGGAAGCGGAAGCCGCCGCTCGCGCGCACGAACTGGCCATACCGCAGGTGGCGGTCGGAGAGCGCGAAGACGTGCGGCGGCACCGGCACCGGCGAGAGGCCCAGGAGCCGCTCAGTCCACGAAGGTAACTTTGTTGATCTCACGCAGCGTGGTCACTCCCTTGAGAGCCTTCTCGAGCGCCGACTCGCGCAGGAAGGTCATTCCTTCTTCCTTGGCGGCGCGCTTGATCTCCGACGCCGGCCGCTTGTCCAGGATCAGCTCGCGGATGTGGTCCGAGAGGTCGAGCAGCTCGGAAACCGCCAGCCGCCCATGGAAGCCGGTGCCGTTGCACTCGATGCACCCCGTCCCCTCGTAGAAGGTGAAGTCCGAGTAGATGGCGGGGTCGAGGCCGCTCTCCTCGAGGAGCTGCCGCGAGGCCGCCGTGGGGCGCCGGCAGTGCGGGCAGATCATGCGCACCAGGCGCTGCGCCAGGACGCAGTTCAAAGCCGACACGAAGTTGTAGAGGTCGACGTTCATGTTGAGGAACCGCCCGAGGACGTCGACGACGTTGTTGGCGTGGACGGTGGTGAAGACGAGGTGGCCGGTCAGCGCCGACTGGATGGCGATCTGCGCCGTCTCCTCGTCGCGGATCTCGCCCACCATCACCTTGTCGGGGTCGTGGCGGAGGATCGAGCGCAGGCCGCGGGCGAAGGTCAGCCCCTTCTTCTCGTTGACGGGGATCTGGGTGATCCCCTTCAACTGGTACTCGACGGGGTCCTCGATGGTGATGATCTTGTCTTCGTCCGTCTTGATCTCGTTGATGGCCGCGTAGAGCGTCGTGGTTTTGCCGGACCCCGTCGGACCGGTCACCAGCACCATGCCGTAGGGCTCGCGGATGAACTTGCGGAGCTTGCGGAGAGTCTCCTCGTCGAAGCCCAGGATGTCGAGCCGCAGGCTCTTGAAATCCTTGTTCATCGACTCCTTGTCGAGGATGCGGATGACGCAGTCCTCGCCGTGGACCGAGGGCATGATGGAGACGCGGAAGTCGATCGTCCGCCCTTTGAGGCGCAGCTTGAAGCGGCCGTCCTGGGGGATGCGCTTCTCGGCGATGTCGAGCTCCGACATGACCTTGATGCGGCTGATGATCGTCTGGTGGTGGCGCTTGTCGATCGGCTCCATCGCCTGGTAGAGGACGCCGTCGATGCGGTACTTGATGATCACCTCGGTGTCGCGCGTCTCGATGTGGATATCGCTCGCCCGCCGCTGGATGGCGTTGAACATCGTCGAGTCGACGAGCTTGATGATCGGGCTGGTGTCGGCGCTGATGCGGTCGATCGACAGCACCTCTTCGCCATCGTCGTCCTCCTGCACGAGCTGGATGCGGAAGTCCTCGCTGGCCTCGTCGAGCACCCGCTGGGCGCTCTCCGACTTCTGGAGGATCTCGGCGATGGCCGAGCGCACCCCCACCTTGACCTCGACGGGCTGGCCCAGGAGGAGCTCCATCTCGTCGATCTTGACGACGTCCGAGGGGTCGGCCATGACCACCGAGAGGCGGCCGTCGAGCTGCTCCTCGGGGATGAAGCCGTAGCGCAGCATGAGCTCGAAGGGGATGCGCCGGAAGAGGTCGTTGTCGATGCGGAAGCGGGTCATGTCGACGAACTCGAGCCCGTAGCGGCCGGCGAAGGCCTCCGCCTCGCCGCGCTCGGCCGCCAGGCGCTCCTGCGCCTGCTCGACCGTCTCGGCTTCGATCTCCTTGACCTCCCGGACCGGCGCTGCTGTCTTGCCGTTGACGACCATACGAATTCCTCGCGCTACCTGGTTGCGACGGGCGCCTGAGGCGCCAACCGGCGGATGTTATCCGAACGCATCCTCCAGTGGCCTGTAACGGCAGCATTGGCAGCGCCTGGCTGGCCCTCGACGGCAGGCGCAGCGTTGCGCCTCCTCGACGTAGTCCCCGCTACGCCTACGTCGGCGCGCCTTGCTCCTACCGTCGATTGCTGCGCCATCCGCTGCCAATTCTTCCGTTACAGGCCACTAGAAGTTCGACTTTCCCAGCATGCTGAACATCGGTAGATAGATGGAGACCAGGAGCAATCCGATGATGATCCCCATGAAGACCAGCATCATCGGCTCGACGAGCGTCAGCAGGCGCGCCATGCGGGTCTCGACCTGGTCGTCCAGGAGCTCGGAGACGTTGCCCAGCATCTCGTCGAGCGAGCCGGTGGCCTCGCCCACCTTGACCATGTCGATCGACATGTCGGTGAAGACGCCGCTCTCCTCCAGGGCGGTGTGGAACGGCTTGCCCTCGCGCACCATCTGGATCGTCGGCACGAGCTTGGCGCGCACCTGGGCGTTGCCGACCGAGGAGACGGCGATCTCGAAGGCGGGCACGAGAGGGATGCCGCCCGTCAGCAGGGTGGCCAGCGAGCGCGAGAACTCCGACAGCGCGAAGCGGTGGAGGACCGGTCCCAGGAGGGGCAGGCGCAGTTTGACGCCGTCGATCTTGATCTGCCCTTCGGGAGTGCGGTTCAACCGGCGCACGAAGGCCACCGCGGCGGCGATGGCGAGGAGCACCCAGGCCCAGTTCCAGACGATGAAGGTGCGCGCGCTGGCGAGCTTCGAGATACCCAGGGTGACGCGGGTGAGGAGCGGCAGCTCGACGTTCAGGTCGCCGAAGAAGATCTGGAACTTCGGCACCACGAAGATGGTCATGACGACGATCATGGTGATCGACAGGCCGACCAGGACCGCCGGGTAGATGAGCGCCGAGATCACCCGCTTCCGCGCCTCGAGGACGAGCTTCAAGTAGCGGATGAAGCGGCGGATGACCTGCTCGAGCTCGCCGCTGCGCTCGCCGGCCTTGAGCGCCGACGGGTAGAGGCGGGGGAACATCTCGCCGTAGCTGGCGAAGGCGTCCGAGAGGTCCTCGCCGCTCTTCACGCGGTCGCGGACCTCGGTCAGCACCGCCTTGAAGTTGGGGTTGGCGAGGCGCTCGAGCATGAGCTCCAGGGCCTGCAGGAGGGGCAGGCCGGCCTTCAAGAGCGCCGCCAGCTCCTGGTTGAAGACCAGGAACTCGTCGGTCGGCACCCGCTTGCGGCGCCGGCCGCTGCGGAAGATCGCCGGCACGGCCATCCTCCGCGGCAGGCCGCCCTTCCGCTGCACGTCGAAGATGTGGTAGCCGAGCTTGTCGAGCTCGTTCCTCAACGCGATCTCGTCGGCGGCATTGTGGAGCTCCTCGAGCACCCGGCCGTCGGGAGTCCCGACTCTGCACACGTACTGCATCGTCGTCTAGCTCTCCCCTCTCCGTCTCAAGGGTGCCTCGCAGCCTCGGCGTCGCGCACCGTCAGGACCACCATCAGCGCCTCGCGGCTTTCCTCGCTGCGCGCCAGCCCCAGGCTCATGGTCTGGTCCATCCACAGGTTGAGGTTGGTGTGGATGAGCTGGCGGCCGGCCTTCTTGCCCGACCGCCGCGTCACCTCGAAATCGGTCAGCCGGATCCGGCGGCTGGGCAGCACCGTCCCCAGGCGGAAGCCCAGCCGGTACTCCTCGCCGAGCTCGTAGGTCACCGCCTCGCCCTCCAGCGTCTTCAGCTGCACCTGCGCCTCGAGATCGAAGGTGTCGTAGCCCAGGAGGTCGTGCAGCCGGCGGGTGAGCTCCTCCGGCAGGTCGGAGTGGGTCACCGCCGGCGAGACCACCGCGCGGCTGGCGCGGACGATCATGACCTCCAGGCGGATGGGCCGCGAGGCGTGGTCGAAGGCGCGCAGGAGGGGGAGGATCTTCGCCAGGGCCGCCGCGTTGTCGCGGATCACCAGCGTGTTGTCGCCCGGCTGGAGCTCGACCGTGCCGCGCGGCGACAGCAGCGGATGGACGAGAGCTACCGCGTCGCTCGCCCGCTGATGCTTGAAGGTGAAGGCATGGAGGATCGGCTCGTCGTCCCGCGGCGAGGCGAGCCCTTCCCGCGCCCCCTGGGCGGCGGCCGGCAGAGCCGGCGCCAGGCAGGCGGCGAGAAGCGCCAGGAGCAAGCTCGCGAATACGCGGCGAACGGGCAGCATCGGAGGACGCGAGGG
>DATNKQ010000341.1:0-7446 GCA_035603315.1 Thermoanaerobaculia bacterium | reverse complement strand
GCCAACACCCGGCTGCTGATCCTGGACCGGCGAATGGAGCCGGTGCCGGCGGGGGTGGCGGGCGAGCTGTGGATCGGCGGCCAGGGGCTGGCCCGCGGCTACCTCGGGGCGCCCGAGCGGACAGCAGAGAGCTTCCTGCCCGACCCCTTTGCCGCGGCCGGGGAGGAAGGCGCCCGCCTCTACCGCACCGGCGACCTGGCGCGCTGGCGGCCGGGCGGGCGCATCGAGTTCCTCGGCCGCGCCGACTTCCAGGTCAAGGTGCGGGGCTTCCGCATCGAGCTGGGAGAGATCGAGGCGGCGCTGGCGGCGCACCCGAGCGTCTCCCAGGCGGTGGCGGGGGTGCGCGGCGAGGGGGCGGAGCGCCAGCTCGTGGCCTGGCTGGTGCCGGCGGGCGAGCCGCTCGCGGCCGCCGAGCTGCGCGAGCACCTGCGGGCGAAGCTGCCGGAGTACATGGTGCCAGGGGCCTACGTGGCGCTGGCGGCGTTGCCGCTCGGCCCCAGCGGCAAGGTGGACCGCCAGGCGCTGCCGGCGCCGGAGCGGACGATCGGAGGGGGCGGCGCAGCCTTCGTGGCGCCGCGCGATCCCGTCGAGGAGCTGCTGGCGGCGATCTGGAGCGACTTGTTGGGGGTCGAGCGGGTGGGCGCCGGCGACGACTTCTTCGAGCTGGGAGGCCACTCGCTGCTGGCGACGAGGGTGGTGTCGCGGGTGCGCGATGCGTTCGGCGTCGAGCTGCCGGTGCGCGCCCTCTTCGAGTCGCCGACGCTGTCGGCGCTGGCCGGGCGCATCGCGGCTCCGCGCAGCGGCGGCGGCGAGCCGGAGGCGCCGCTCCTGCCTGCTGCGCGGAGTGGGGAGCTGCCGCTGTCGTTCGCCCAGGAGCGGTTGTGGTTCCTCGACCAGCTGCAGCCGAACTCGTGGCACTACAACATTCCGTACGCCGCGTGGATCAAGGGGTCGTTGGCGGTTGAGGTGCTCGAGCGCTGCCTAGGCGAGGTGATGCGCCGCCACCAGATCCTCGGCGCCCACTTCCGGGTCGGCGAGACCGGCGAGGTTCGGCAGGTCATCGCCCCGCCGCCGCCGCCCTCCTTGCCGCTCGTCGACCTCGCAGGGCTGCCGGCGGGGAAGGCGGAGCGGGAGACGCGCTGGCTGGCGCGGCAGGAGGCGCGCCGGCCTTTCGACCTCAGCCGCGGGCCGCTGCTGCGGGCTGCGCTCCTGCGCAGCGGGCGCGAGGCGCACGTGCTCCTGTTGACGCTCCACCACATCGCCGCCGACGCCTGGTCGCTGGGCCTGTTGGTCGAGGAGGTGCGGCGGCTGTACACGGCTTTCGCCGTTGGCAAGCGGACCGCCGGCCTCGCCGCGCTGCCGATCCAGTACGCCGACTTCGCCGCCTGGCAGCGGCGGACCCTGAGCGGCCCGCGTCTTGAGGCGCAACTCACCTGGTGGCGGCAGCAGCTCGCTGGCGTCCCGACGGCGCTCGAGCTGCCGACCGACCGCCCGCGTCCGCGGGTGCAGAGCTTCCGCGGCGCCAGCGTCTCTCTGGCGCTGCCGGTCGGGCTCGCGGCGGGTCTGGCGGGGCTCGCCAGGCAACAGGCGGCGACCCCGTTCATGGTGCTGCTCGCCACCTTCCAGACACTGCTCCACCGCTACACGGGTCGCTCGCGGCTCGGCGTCGGCGCGCCGGTGGCCAATCGCACCCGCAGCGAGATCGAGAACCTGATCGGGCTGTTCGTGAACACCCTGGTGCTGCCCGCCGACCTGGCGGGCGACCCCTCGTTCGGCGAGCTGCTGCGGCGGACTCGTCAGGTGGCGCTGGGCGCCTACGAGCACCAGGAGCTGCCCTTCGAGCGTCTGGTCGAAGCGCTGGCGCCGGCGCGCGACCTCAGCCGCACGCCGCTCGTGCAGGTGGTGCTGGTGCTGCAGAACGCCCCGGCGGCGGCGGTCGAGCTGCCGGGCCTGACCCTGCAGGCGCTGCCCGAAGAAGGCGGCTCCGCGAAGTTCGAGCTGACGCTGACCCTGGTGGGGGAGGGCGCGACGCTTGCCGGCCGGCTGGAGTACGCCACTGACCTCTTCGATGCCGCCACGGCCGGACGCTGGGCGGAGCACTTCGTGGCGCTCCTGGGGGCGGTAGTGGCGGGCCCCGAGCAGCGGATCTCCGAGCTGCCGGTGCTCTTGGAGGCAGAGCGCCACCAGTTGCTGCGCGAGTGGAGCGGGCCGCTGGCCGAGTTTGCGGGGGAGAGCTGCCTGCACGATCTCTTCGCCGTCCAGGCGGTCCGCCGGCCGGAGGCGATCGCCGTGGTGTGCGGCGACGAGCGGCTGACCTACGGTCGGCTGGAATCGCGGGCCAACCGGCTGGCCCGCCGGCTGCGGCGGCTGGGAGTCGGCCCCGAGGTGCTGGTGGGGATCTTCGTCGAGCGCTCGCTCGATACGGTGGTGGCCATCCTGGGAGTGCTCAAGGCAGGCGGGGCGTACCTGCCGCTCGATCCGGCGCATCCGGCCGAGCGGCTGGCCTGGATGATGGAGGACGCGGGCGCGCCGGTGCTGCTGACCGGCGGCGGTCTCTACGAGAGCACCGGGCTGCAGGCGGCGCTGGCGCGCCTCGCGGCCGTGCCGGCGGTAGTGCGTCTCGACGCTGACGGCCCGGATGTCGCCGCCATCGCCGCCGAGGAGGAGTCCGCTCCTGCGGCGGGTGCTTCGCCGGCGAACCTGGCCTACGTCATCTACACCTCGGGTTCTACCGGACGGCCGAAGGGGGTGCAGGTGGAGCACCGCCAGGTGGCGCGCCTGCTGACGGCGACTGCGGGCTGGTTCGGCTTCGGAGAACGGGACGTCTGGACCCTGTTCCACTCCTACGCCTTCGACTTCTCGGTGTGGGAGATGTGGGGCGCGCTGGCGAACGGCGCCCGCCTGGTGGTGGTGCCGTACTGGGTGAGCCGCTCGCCGGAGCTCTTCTACGACCTGCTCTGCCGCCAGCGGGTGACGGTGCTCAACCAGACGCCGGGGGCGTTCCAGGCGCTGCTGAAAGCGGCCGAGGAGAAGGTCGAGACCGGCGAGCTGGCGCCCCCGGCTCTGTCCTGGGTGATTTTCGGCGGCGAGGCCCTCGATCCGAGCAGACTGGCGCCGTGGTTCGACCGCCAGGGCGAGCGCCGGCCGCGCCTGGTCAACATGTACGGCATCACCGAGACGACCGTGCACGTCACCTGGCGGCCGCTATCGGCGCGCGACGCTGCGGGCGATTCGGCCGGCGGCAGGGTGGGGGTGCCCATCCCGGACCTGCAGCTGTATTTGCTGGACGGCAGCGGGCAGCCGGCGCCGTTGGGGGTGCCGGGGGAGCTTCACGTCGGCGGCGCCGGCGTGGCCCGCGGCTACCTGGGGCGGCCGGAGCTGACCGCGGAGCGCTTCCTGCCCGATCCCTTCTCCGGGCGCGCGGGCGGGCGCCTCTACCGCTCGGGAGACCTGGCGCGTCACCGGGCCGGGGCGGACCTCGAGTACCTGGGTCGGAGCGACCAGCAGGTGAAGGTGCGCGGCTTCCGCATCGAGCTGGGAGAGATCGAGGCGGCGCTGACCTCGCACCCGCGGGTGCGCGAGGCGGTGGTCCTGGCGCGCCAGGATGTGGCTGCGGAGGCTGGCGAGCGCCGCCTCGTGGCCTACGTCGTGGCACGGGGAGAGGCGCCGGATCTCGACCTCTCCGAGCTGCGGACCTACGCCCGCGGGCGGCTGCCGGAGTACATGGTGCCGGCGGCCTTCGTGCCGCTTCTCGCCCTGCCGCTGACCGCCAACGGCAAGGTCGACCGCGCCGCGCTGCCGGCGCCCGGCCGGGAGCGGCCGGATCTCGGGGCCGGGGCCGCCGCGCCAACGGGGCCGGCCGAAGTGCTGCTCGCCGGCGTCTGGATGGAGGTGCTGCGCCTGGAGCGCGTTGGGGTCCACGATAACTACTTCGACCTCGGCGGCGACTCGATCCTCAGCCTCCAGATTGTGGCGCGCGCCCGCCACCGGGGCCTCCTCTTCGAGCCGCGCGACCTCTTCGAGCATCAGACGATTGCCGAGCTGGCGGCGGTCGCGGTTGCGGGCGAGGGGACGCGGGCGGAGCAGGGCCTGGTGACGGGACCGCTGCCGATGAGCCCGATCCAGCTCTGGTTCCTGGCGGCGGAGCGGGCCGACCCGCACCACTTCAACCAGTCGGTGTTGCTCGCCTCGCGCCGCCCGTTGCGCCGCGCCGACCTCGCGCCTCTGGCGCAGGCGGCGGCGCGGCTCCTGGGACATCACGACGCCCTGCGCCTGCGCCTCTGGCGCGGCGCCGGCGGCTGGGAGCAGCGCGTGGCGGATCTCGATGGGCCGCTGCCATTCCATGCTGTCGATCTCGCGGCGCTGCCGGCGGAGGCGAGGAAAGTGGCGCTCGAGAGCTGCGCCGCCGGAGCCCAGACGAGCCTCGATCTGGCCGCCGGCCCGCTCGCCCGTTTCGTGGTCTTCCTACAGGGAGAGAAGCAGCCGGGGCGCCTCCTCGTCGCCGTCCACCACTGGGCGATCGACGGCGTCTCCTGGCGCATCCTGCTCGAAGATCTGACGAGTGCCTGGGAGCAGGCCGGGCGGGGCGAGGACATCCTCCTGCCGGCGAAGACCTCCTCCTACCGCGATTGGACGATCCGCCTGGCGGAGAGGGCCGGCGACGAAGCGCTGGAGCGGGAGCTGGCCTACTGGCGGGGCCTGGCAGGAGCCAGACCGGCGCGCCTGACACCTGCCGACGGCGCCGGAGGCACGGGCGGCACCGGCGCCGCGGCGCGCTCCGTCACTCTGTCGCTGACGGCGGCGGAAACGACGGCGCTTCTGCGTGAGGTGCCGGAGGTCTACCACACGCGGATCGACGAGGTGTTGCTGGCGGCTCTCGCCCGCGCCAGCGCGGCACGCTCCGGCGGTCGCGGCCTGCTGGTGGACCTCGAAGGGCACGGTCGCGAGGATCTGGGCGCCGGCCTCGACCTCTCCCGGACCGTCGGCTGGTTCACCGCCATCTACCCGGTCTGGCTGGAGGTCGCCGACCCCACCGACCCGGGGGCCTGCCTGCGGGAGGTCAAGGAGCGGCTGCGCAAGGTGCCGGACCGCGGTGTCGGCTACGGCCTGCTGCGTTACCTGCGGGGCGCCGCCGCCGCCGCGGATCTCGCCGCCCTGCCGCAGCCGGAGATCGCCTTCAACTACCTGGGGCAGCTCGATCAGGCGCTGCCGGTGGGCGCTCCCTTCGTCCCTGCTTCCGAGCCGCGGGGTGCGGAGCAGAGCCCGCGCGCTGTGCGCTCTCACCGCCTCGAGATCAACGCCCACGTCGCGGGCGGGATGTTCCGCGCCACCTGGACCTACGACTCCGCATGCCTTTCACGCCAGGAGGTGGAGGCGCTGGGGGCAGCCTTCCTGGCGGCGTTGCGCGACACCCTGGAGCACTGCCGCTTGCGGCGCGGGATCGAGTACACACCGGCAGATTTCCCCGAGGTGGAGCTCAGCGAGCAGCAGCTGGCCCGCGCCCTGGCGGAAATAGCGGAGATCGAGGGCATCGAGGGGATCGACGCGGGCGCAGCGATCGAAGAGGTCCACCGAGACAGGGCTTCCGTGAGTGAGACCGCATGAGCCAGACCGTCATCGAAGCCATCTACCCCGCCTCGGCCCAGCAGCAGGGGATGCTGTTCGAGACTATGGCGGCGCCCGCCTCCGGGGTGCACGTCGAGCAGCTCACCGGCCGGCTCGAGGGCGACCTCGACCTGCCCGCCTTCGAGCGCGCCTGGCAGTCCCTGCTCCGCCGTCATGCCGTGCTGCGCACCGCCTTCGCCTGGCAGGATCAGCCGCGGCCGCTGCAGATCGTCGTACGGGACGCCGCCCTGCCGCTGGCGCACGAGGACTGGCGAGACGTGCCGGCGGAGGAGATCGAAGGTCGGCTGCACGCTCTCCTCGAAGCCGACCGCGGCCAGGGCTTCCGGATGTCCAAGGCCCCCCTGATGCGCCTCCGGCTGCTGCAGACCGGCGAGCGCTCCCGCCTCTTGGTGTGGACCCACCATCACATCCTGATGGACGGCTGGTGTCGCCCGGTACTGCTGCGCGAGCTCTCCGCGCTCTACGAGGCCTGCTGCCGTGGCGTCGAGCCGGAGCTGCCGCCGACGCTCCCCTATCGCGAGTACATCGCCTGGCTCGGTCGCCAGGACACCGCCGAGGCCGAGACGTTCTGGCGACAGGAGCTGCGCGGCTTCCGCCGCCCAACGCCGCTCGGCCGCCCGACCGCGGCCGTGGACACCGGCGGCGTGCGGGACGGCTACGACACCCTGCAACGCCGCCTGCCGGCGCCCTTGACGTCGGCGCTCGAGGCCCTGGCCGGGAGCCGGCGGGTGACCCTGAGCACGGTAATGCGGGCGGCGTGGGCGCTGCTCCTTGGCCGCTACAGCGGCGACCCCGACGTGGTCTTCGGCGTCACCGTCTCGGGGCGCCCGGCCGGGCTTCCCGGGATCGAGTCGGCCATCGGCCTGTTCATCAACACGCTGCCGCTCCGCCTGCGGATCGATCCGGCACTTCCGTTCGCCTCCTGGCTCGCCCGGCTCCAGGCCCACGGCCTCGAGCTGCAGCGTTACGAGCACGTCGCGAGCGGCCAGGCGCACCGCTGGAGCGAGGTGCCGGCAGCGATTCCCCTGTACGAGAGCATCCTGGTCTTCGAGAACTATCCCGACGATCCTCCGGCCGCGGCGGTGGGGGAGCCGCTGGCGATCCGCGTCGACGGCAGCTTCGCGAGCGGCGGCCGCACTCGTCGGCCGGCGACCCTGCTCATCGCCCCGGGCAGGGAGCTCGCCCTGAAGCTCATCCAGGACACCCGCCGTCTCGACGGCGAGCGTGTCCTCGAGCACCTTCTCCTCCTGCTCGCCGGCATCGCCGGCAATCCCGCGGCCAGCACGGCGGATCTCCTGGCGCTCATCCCGGAGGCGGAGATCCCCGCCTTCGTCAGCCATGCTGCACCAGGCGCGGCGGCCGGCGATGCGCGTCCCCCGCGCACTTCTTTGGAAGAGATGACCGCCCTTCTGTGGAGCCAAGTGCTGGGCTTGCCGTCGGTGGGAATCGAGGACGACTTCTTCGCGCTGGGCGGCCATTCGCTGATGGCTGCCGAGCTGGTGGGCCTGGCGCGCGAAGCCTTCCAGGTCGACCTGCCGCTCCGCGCCCTGTTCGAGCACCCGACGGTGGCCGGCCTGGCTGCCGAGATCGCACGGCTCAAGGGATCTCAAGAGGAGCACGAGGTGGCGCTCGCCCCCTTCCCGGAGCTGGTGCCCGACCCCGCGGGGCGGCACCAGCCGTTCCCGCTGACCGATCTCCAAGAGGCGTACTGGATCGGCCGCGGCGGCGCTTTCGAGATCGGCAACGTCGCCACCCACGCTTACTACGAGTACGACGTCGAGCGGCTGGACGTGGCTCGCTTCGAGCGCGCCTGGCGGCGGC
>DATNKQ010000339.1:0-10019 GCA_035603315.1 Thermoanaerobaculia bacterium | reverse complement strand
GGTGGCGAGGAGGGGCAGGCGGAGGCCGCGGGCGAGGTCGATGGCCGCCCGGTTGCGGTGCTCCTCCTCGCGCAGCCGGTGGCGCTGGAGCTCGACGTGGACGCGCCCCGAGAAGGTCGCCTTGAGCCGTGCCAGGAGGCGGCGGGCGGCGTCCATGCCCTCCCGCTCGAGCGCCCGGGCGAGCGGCCCCTCGTCGCCGCCGGTCAGGCAGCGCAGCCCCTCGGCGTGCTCGGCGAGCGTCTCCCAGCTCGTCCGCGCCTGCCCCTTGGGCCGGCCGCGCGCCGCCGCGGTGAGCAGCTTGCAGAGGTTCTTGTAGCCGGCGCGGCTCTCGACGAGGAGGGCGAGGCGCCGCTCCGCCCCCTCTTCCGTCCCCTCCTCCTCCAGCACCACCTCCGCCCCCACCAGGGCCTTGATCCCCGCCTGCTTCGCCGCCTGATGGAAGCGCGGCGCCCCGTAGACGCCGTTGGTGTCCAGGAGCGCCACCGCCGGCAGCTCGAGGGCCGCCGCCCGCTGCACCAGGTCCTCGGGGAGCGAGGCGCCGTTCAGGAACGAGAAGGCGGAGGCGGCGTGGAGCTCGGCGTAGGCAGGCGCCCGGGCCTTCGGCCGCGGCGCGGCGGGCCGGTACTCGCGCTGCCGCAGCTTCTCCTTGCGGGCGCCGGGGGAGAGGTAGCCGGGCTGCGCCATGACGAGCCAGAATAGGCGCTAACAGAGCGTAAAGTCAAGGCGAAAAAGAGGGGTGGCGAACGCCACCCCTCTGGAGCCCGTGGGGGGCCGGGCCTAGTTGCCGACGACGAACAGATGGCCCTCGTTCTGGGTGTAGATCTTGCCGTCCCGGCCGAGGGAGATCGGCGTGTAGGCGGCGCCCAGGGCGAGGTCGAGGAACAGGTGATCCTTCAGGGTCCCGCCCTGGTTGATGGTGTAGAGGCCGCCGTCCTCGCTGTTGGCGTAGACGACCCCGTGGGAGTCGATCGCCGGCGCGTTGACGCACCATTCGAAGCCGGCCGGATGGTCCGAGACGCAGCTGATGGAGCCGTCCGGATTGCGGGTGCAGGAGAGGGTGTTGGTGTTCTGCCACATCCACTCCGGCGTCAGGTTCTTGCTCAGCTGGGTGACGAAGTACTCCTCCGGGTTCCCCGGGTTGTTGGGGGTGCGGTCCGGCGGGCACGCCGCGTCGTCGTTGCAGTACGAGCCGGTGCCGCCGTAGCGGTTGTCCTTGGTGGCCAGGGAGTACGTCCCGCCGTGGGCGTAGATGCCCGGGGTGTCGTCCCAGCCGAAGATGTAGCCGGCGAGGTAGGTCCCGTTGGCGGAGAACTTCATAAGGTGGCCCTGGGCGTAGTTGTAGCGCGTGTAGACGCCCAGGAAGACGCTGCCGTCGGGGCCGACGACCGGCGACGAGGTGGCGTCCTCGATGATGCGGCCGGAGCCCGGCTTGTTCTCCGCCGGGTCGACGCCGGTGTGGGCGCCGACGCTGCAGCCTCCGGGCGTGCCGTTGGGCGGCTCCTGCACGTTGCAGCCGTCGTGGAAGCGCTCGCGCAGCGAGGCGTGCCACTTCGGGGTGAGGTTGGGGTTGACGGCGACGAGATAGGCCGTCCGGCTGGTGAGATGGGCGACGCTGGCGATGTAGACGGTGCCGTCCGGCGCCACCGCCGGGGCCATGTTGATGGCCACCCGCTGGGTGCCGCACTGGACCGTCGGGGCCACCGCGTTCGGGCTCGGCGGCCAGGGGAAGGGGTCGGTGAAGACCCCTGGGCACTGGGCGTTGCCGGCCGGCGCGCCAACGGTGAGCGAGGTGATGGTCGCCTTGGTCACGGTGCCGTTCGCCGCCACCTTGACCAGCCAGGAGTTGACGACATCGGACTCCCAGGGATTGCCGTGCGAGAGCTTGATGGTGTCGTAGTAGACGTTGCCGTTGGCGTCGGCGGTCAGCGGGCCGGTGGTGAAGATGTCGGGGTCGGTGTGCGAGCCGAAGGGGGTGACGTGGGCGACGACGGCGCCGTTGCTCTTGTTGAGCTTGTAGATGGAGCCGCCGAAGCCCGGGACGTAGACGTAGCTGCCGGAGAGCGCGGCGTGGAAGACCGGCTCCCAGGCCGGCCCGAAGAGAGCCGTTCCGTAGGGGACGGGCTTCCAGTCGCTCTGGAAGTTCCACTCCGTCTCGAGCTCGCCGTCGTCCCAATGCAGGCGCTTCTCGTTCCAGATCTGGGTCTCCCAGGTGGAGATGCTGGTGTAGGTCCCGGTCTTGAACTCCATGTAGACGTCGTCGCCGTCGATCAGCGGCACCTGGTAGTGGACGAGCAGGTCGGGAGCGGCCAGGGGATCGTTCATCTCCTGCTGCACGAAGGGGTCGTAGACGACGTCGGCGAGCACGTGGCGGGCGGCCTGTCCCACCGCGTTGACGCTCCCCGCGTGCTCCTGGTTCTGCCCCCACTGCGGCCACTCCGGCCCCTGCGAGTTGGGCGTCTGGGCCGCGGCCGCCAGGCCCGCCGCGAGCAGCGCCAGGGACAACGCGAACACCTTGGTTCTCATCTCATCCTCCTCCTTGTCGTTGAGAGTGAAGACAGGCACGGGCCGGCCCGACACGACCGCCAGCTTCCGTAAAGGTCCTAAAAAGCTGAGTGCGACGGTGCTGAAGAACCGGGACAGGGGGGCCGGGCGGCCCCCGCGGGGCGCTCGGCAAAGGGCCGAGGGGGCGCGCCGATCAGCGCGGCACGGCGGTGGCGACCGCGTTGAAGGCGGGGGGATCGCTGGCGGGGAAGGACTCGTCGGAGGCCTCGTCCACGAGATCGTCCTCCTCGTGGACCTCGTCCCAGGGGTCCGCTTCGCCGGGCGCCGGCGCCTCTCCGCGCTCGTCCTCGCGTGGCTCCCTCGTCTTGTCGTCTGCGGCCATGACCTCCCTCCTCGTCTCCTATGATTCCAGATCGACCGCCGGCGCGCCAGTTGCGCCCTCCCCGAGCTTTCTTCTATCCTCCGGCTGCCCCGATCCGGCCCACCCCTGGAGCGCGATGCAGCCGCGAGAGACGACGACCCCCGAGCTCCCCCTGTCGATCGCGCCCTCCGCGATCTCCACGATCTCCGCGATCTCCAACGTCCGCCACGACTGGACCGACGGGGAGATCGGGGAGATCTACCGCCTGGCCTTCCCCGACCTCCTCTTCCGCGCCCAGGAGGTCCACCGCCGCCACCACGACCCCGCCAGGGTCCAGCTCTGCACCCTTTTGTCGATCAAGACCGGCGGCTGCCCGGAGGACTGCGCCTACTGCCCGCAGAGCGCCCGTTTCGACACCGGCGTGGAGGCGGAGGCGCTGCTGCCGGTCGACCAGGTGCTGGCAGCGGCGGCGCGGGCGCGGGAGAACGGCTCCACCCGCTTCTGCATGGGAGCCGCCTGGCGCCAGGTGCGGGACGGCGAGGAGTTCGACCGCGTGCTCGCCATGGTGCGGGGGGTCCGCGCGCTGGGGCTCGAGGCCTGCTGCACCCTGGGCATGCTCTCCCGCGGCCAGGCGGAGCGGCTGGCGGAGGCCGGCCTGACCGCCTACAACCACAACCTCGACACCGGCCCCGGCTACTACGACCGCATCATCACCACCCGCGTCTACGCCGACCGCCTGCGCACCCTGGCCCACGTGCGGGGGGCGGGGATCACCGTCTGCTCCGGCGGCATCCTGGGGATGGGGGAGAGCGTCGACGACCGCCTCGCCATGCTGGGGGTGCTGGCCCGCCTCGATCCCCATCCGGAGAGCGTGCCGATCAACTCCCTGGTGCGGGTCGCGGGGACGCCGCTCGCGGCGCGGCCGCCGGTCGACGCCCTGGAGATCGTGCGGCTGATCGCCACCGCCCGCATCGTCCTGCCGCGGAGCTTCGTGCGCCTCTCCGCCGGGCGGACCGAGATGTCGGACTCCACCCAGGCCCTCTGCCTGCTCGCCGGCGCCAACTCGATCTTCACCGGCGAGAAGCTCTTGACTACCCCCAACCCCGGCCAGGACGAGGACTCGGCGCTGCTCGCAAAGCTCGGCCTGTCGCCCCTGTGAAGGCCTTCGAGGAGGAGCTCGCGGAGCGCCTGCGCGAGATCGGCGCGGCGGGGCTGGCGCGCCGCCTGGAGGCGCCCGCCGGCATCGACTTCTGCTCCAACGACTACCTCGGGCTGGGGCGCGATCCGGCGCTCAAAGAAGCTCTCGTGGCGCGCCTCGCGGCCTTGCCGCCGGGGGCGGCGGCGCTGGGGGCGCCGGCGTCGCGCCTGCTGGCCGGTCACACGGCGGCGCACGCCGCCCTGGAGGAGCGGCTGGCGCGCTTCAAGGGGACCGAGGCGGCCCTCCTCTTCCCCAGCGGCTACCAGGCCAACCTGGGCCTCCTGACGGCCCTCCTGTCGCCCGCCGACCGCGCCCTCTCCGACCGCCAGAACCACGCCAGCCTGATCGACGGCCTGCGGCTCTCCGGCTGCGCGCGGACGATCGTGCCGCACCTGGACGCGGCGGCGTTCGCGCGCGAGCTGGGGCGGCCGCATTCTGGCGGGCGCACGTTCCTCGTCACCGAGTCGTTGTTCAGCATGGACGGCGACGTCGCGCCCCTGGACGCCTACGCCGAGCTGGCGGAGCGCCACGGCGCCTGCCTCATCGTCGACGACGCCCACGCCACCGGGCTGTTCGGCGCCGCCCGCGGCTCCGGACTTGCCGAGCGCTGCGGGGTGGAGCGTCGGGCGCTCGCCGTGGTCTCGACCCTGGGCAAGGCGCTGGGGCTCGCCGGCGCCTTCGTCGCCGGACCGCGGGTGGTGATCGACTACCTGGTCAACCGCTGCCGCCCCTTCGTCTTCACCACCGCGCCGCCGCCCCTCCTCCTCCACGCCGTCGAGGCCGCCCTCGACATCCTCGAGGCGGAGCCCGATCGCCGCCTCCGGGTCCTGTTGCTCGCCGGCCGGCTGCGTGCGGGGCTGCGGACGATGGGCGTCGAAGGCGTCGAGGGGGCGGGCGAAGGCCCCATCGTGCCGGTCGTCCTGGGCGACAACGAGCGGGCCCTCTCGGCAGCCGCCGAGCTCCGCCGCCGCGGCTTCGACGTGCGCGCCGTCCGCCCGCCGACGGTGCCCGCGGGCACCGCTCGCCTGCGCCTCTCGGTGCACGCCGATCACACCGAGGCGCAGATCGACGCTCTCGTCGAGGCGGTGGCGCCGATCGCGGCGCCCCTCGCGGTCCCCGGATCGCGCCGGTGAGCCTGGCGGTCGTCGGCACCGGCACCGGGGTCGGCAAGACGGTGGTCAGCGCCGTCCTCCTGGCGCGCTTCAAGGGAATCCTCCCTCTCGCCTACTGGAAGCCGGTGGCGACCGGCGCGCGGGAGGGGCGCGATACGGCGACGGTGGGCGAGCTCTGCGGCCCGGCGGTCGAGGTCCTCCCCGAGAGCTACCTCTTCCAGGAGCCGCTGTCGCCGCACCTGGCGGCGCGGCTGGAGGGGGCGGAGATCGCGCCCGCGCTCCTCCTCGCGGAGCTCGCGCGCCATCGCGGCGAAGGCCGTCGAGGGCTCGTCGTCGAGGGTGTCGGCGGGCTCCTGGTGCCGTTCACCGACGCCGGCTACCTGCTGGCGGACTTCCTGGTGGCGGCGGAGCTCCCCTGCCTGCTGGTCGCCGCCAGCGGGCTGGGGACGATCAACCACACCCTGCTGACGCTGGAGGCGCTGCGCGCCCGCCGTCTGGCGGTCGCCGGGGTGGTGCTCGCCGGCCCGCCGAACGCGGAGAACCGGCGGTCCATCGAGCGTCTGGGCGCCGTCCCGGTGGTGGCGGAGGTGGCCCCGCTGCCCGCCGTCGACCGTGCGGCCGTCGCCGGCGCCGCCCGCGGCTTCGATCCCGCGGGGCGCCTGGAACCCTATCTCCGCGCCTGAATCTCTTGTAGGGTGTTTTCGCGCGCACGATCTCACCATGGAACCATGAAATCCACCTATCCCCTCCGCCACTGGCCGGAGCTCGACCGGCTCCACGTCTGGCATCCCTACACCCAGATGAAGACGGCGCCGCCGGCCGTCCCCATCGTCCGCGCCGAGGGGGTCTATCTCTACACCGAGGACGGCCGCCGCCTGCTCGACGGGATCTCCTCCTGGTGGGTCAACATCCACGGCCACAACCACCCGCGGCTGAACCGCGCCCTCGCCCGCCAGTCCTCGTCGCTCGAGCAGGTGATCTTCGCCGGCTTCACCCACGAGCCGGGTGCCCGGCTGGCGGCGGAGCTCTCGGAGCGCTCGCCGGGGAAGCTGCCCTGGGTCTTCTTCTCGGACGACGGCTCGACGGCCGTCGAGGCGGCGCTCAAGATGGCCTATCAGATGTGGCGCAACCGCGCCGCGGCTGGCGCCGCCCAAAAAACCGGCGAGCGCACTCTCTTCGTCGCCTTCGACGACGCCTACCACGGCGACACCTTCGGGGCCATGGCGGCGAGCGGGGTCGACGCCTTCCACGCCCACTTCGCCGGCCTCCTCTGCACGGTGCTACGGGCGCAGACTCCGCACTCGGCGGCGCGCGGCTCGACCTCGCCGCCGCTTTCCGAGATCCTCGACAAGGAAGGGACGCGGGTTGCCGCCGTGATCCTCGAGCCGATGCTCCAGGGGGCGGGGGGGATGATCGTCCACCCCCCGGAGTTCCTCCGCGCCGTCCGCGAGGAGACCCGGCGGCACGGCATCCCGCTCATCGCCGACGAGGTGCTGACCGGCTTCGGCCGCACCGGCCGGCTGTTCGCCTGCGAGCACGGCCCCATCGAGCCCGACCTCCTCTGCCTGTCGAAGGCGCTGACCGGCGGCTACCTGCCGCTCGCCGCCACCCTGGCGAGCGCCGAGGTCTACGAGTCGTTCCTCTCCGAGGACTTGACCCGCACCCTCTTCCACGGCCACTCCTACACCGGCAATGCCCTCGCCTGCGCCGTCGCAATGGAGAGCCTGGCGCTCTTCGACGACCAGGGCTGCCTCGCCCGCGTGGCGCGCCTGGAGCGCCTCTTCGCCGAGCGCCTCGAGCGCCTGGCGTCGCACCCCAGGGTGGCCGCCACCCGCGCCATCGGCGGCATGGCCGCCCTGGAGCTCGAGCCGGCGGCCCAGGGCGGCTACCTCGACGGCATCGGCCCCCGGCTCGCCGCCAGCTTCCTCGCCAAGGGCATCCTCCTCCGCCCGCTCGGCAACGTCCTCTACGTCCTCCCCCCGTACGTCTTGACCGACGACGAGGCGCACCACCTGTTCGACGTCGTCGAGGAGGTGCTGGAGACACTGAAAGGAGCCTCCCCATGAGGCAGGCTTGGGTCACCCGGCACGGGGGTCCGGAGGTGCTGCAGGTCCGCGAGGCTCCCGATCCTCCGGTGGGCGAGGGGGAGGTCCGCATCCGCGTCGCCGCCGCCGGGGTCAACTTCGCCGACGTCCTCGCCCGCATCGGCCTCTATCCGGACGCCCCGAAGCCGCCCTGCGTCCTCGGCTACGAGGTGGCCGGCGAGGTGGACGCCGTGGGGCCAGGGGAGGACGGCTTCCGGGTCGGCGACCGCGTCCTCGCCATCACCCATTTCGGCGGCTACGCCAGCACCGTCGTCGAGCCGGCGATGCAGGTCGTCCCCCTCCCCGCCGGGCTCGACTTCCCGCGCGCCGCGGCCATCCCCGTCAACTACATGACCGCCTGGCTGATGCTCGTCCGCATGGGCAACGTGCAGGCGGGCGAGCAGGTCCTCGTCCGCTCCGCCGCCGGCGGCGTCGGCCAGGCCGCGGTGCAGATCTGCCGCCTCCGGGGAGCCTCGGTGATCGGCACCGCCAGCCCGTCCAAGCACGAGCGCCTGCGGCAGTCGGGGGTCGCCCACTGCCTGGACTATCGCCAAGAGGACCTGGTGGCCGAGGTGCGGCGCCTGACCGGCGGCCGCGGGGTGGACATCGCCCTCGACGCCGTCGGCGGGCGGTCGTTCCGCGACAGCTACCGGTGCCTGGCGCCGCTCGGCCGGCTGATGGTCTTTGGGATGTCGAGCTTCGCGCCCGGCCGGCGGCGCCGGCTGCTGGCGATCCTGAAGGGGCTCTACGGCACCCCCCGCTTCCACCCCATGTCGCTGATCAACCGCAACCGCGGCGTCTTCGGCCTCAACATCGGCCACCTGTGGCAGCAGGCGGGGCTCCTGCGGACGATGCTCGACGAGATCGTGCGCTTGACCGCCGCCGGCACCTTCGATCCCGTCGTCGACCGCGCCTTCCCCCTGGAGGGGGCAGGCGACGCCCACGCCTACCTGCAGGAGCGCAAGAACTTCGGCAAGGTGATCCTGACGCCCTAGGGACCGAGCTATCGGCCGCGACAGGGCGCCCACGGGGGGGCGCCCCTACCTCCCTAGATCGCCGACGTACGATCGGCTCTGTAGGGGCGGCCCCCTGTGGCCGCCCGGGTCCGCCGCGGGCATCAGCCTTCCGGCGGCACGCCCTCGAGGAGCGGCTCGGCGACGGCCTGGGCCAACGCGCGGCGGGTGCGGTCGCGCAGGCGGGAGGTCTCGCGGAAACCGCCGCCTTCCTCCAGGAGGAGGGGCTCGAGGATCTCGATCCCGATGCGCGCCGGCTGCATGATCCACTCGCGGTCCGGCAGCGCATTGCGGGTGCCGCGGATGACCACCGGCACCACCGGCCGGCCGACCTCGGCGGCCAGGTAGAAGGCGCCCAGGCGGAAGGGGCGCACGCCGGCCGTGCGGCTGAAGGTCCCCTCGGGGAAGATGTGGACGAGGTGGCCCTGCCGCAGCGCCTCGGCCATCTGCCGGTAGCTTTCCAGCCGGCCGGCGGCGGTGCTGCGGTCGACCGACAGGTGCTGCATGCGCGTCATCACGCGGCCGACGAGCGGCCAGCCGTAGACCTCGCGCTTGGCGGTGAAGAGGACGGGTCGCTCGCTCGCCATGATCACCACCAGGGCGTCCAGGTAGCTGCCGTGGTTGCTGACCAGCACCGCGCCCCCCGGCGGGATCGCGGCGCCGCTCACCCGCGGCAGGTAGCCGGTCAAGCGCGCCCACAGACGGAGGCCGCCGCGCGCCACCCGCCAGCAGGCCTGCTGGCTGTGGCAGGCGAGGAGGAGGAAGACCGACCCGACGCTGAAAATGACCAGGATGGCGAGGATGGCGTAGATCCCGAAGACGGCGCGGCCGGCGGCGCGGACGGCCGCCGCCGCGCGCGGCCCCAAGCTTCGCAGGCTGACGGCCGCCATCTCCAGCCAGTCGGGCCGCGGCCGGCGCAGCAGGCGGCCGGCCAGGAAGAGCTCCCGCGCCTCCCGCCGCTTGAGCTTGCCGCTCGAGGTCTTCGGCACCGTCCGCGGCGGCACCAGGACGACGCGGTCCGCCGGCGTGCCGATCTCTTGGGCGACGGCGGCGGTGACCTCCCGCACGAGCTCCTCGTGGCGTGCCGGCGGCTGCGCCGTCTCGGCGACGACGACGATGGCCTCCCCGAGCGCGGACGGCGCGTCGAAGGCGACGACGCAGCCCTGGCGGATCCCGGCCACCCGCTGGGCCGCCCGTTCGATGTCCTGCGGGTGGTACTTGCGGCCCCCCTTGATCACCAGGTCCTTGATGCGCCCGGTGACGTAGAGCTCGCCGTCCGCCAGGTAGCCGAGGTCGCCGGTGTCGATCCAGTCGCCGCCGGCACCGACCTTGACCGCGGCGGTGGCCTCGGGGCGCCGGTAGTAGCCCTCCATGACCGACTCGCTGCGGAAGAGGATGCGCCCCTGGCGGCGCTCCGGCAGGTCGCGGTCGGGGGCGTCGGGCTCGACGACCCGCACCTCGTGGCCCGGCAGCGGGCTGCCGCTCGACACCAGGGTGAGGGACTCGGCGTCGGAAGCCGCATCGGCGGCGGGCGCGCTCGGCTCCGCCCGCCCCTCGTGCGCGAAGGCGGCGCGCTCCACGCGGTCGTAGCGCGGCCCGCGGCCCGGCGGCGTCACGGTGAGGGCGACCGAGGTCTCGGCGAGGCCGTAGACCGGCATCATCGCCTCGCGGCGGAAGCCGTAGGGCTCGAAGCGGCGGATGAAACGCTCCAGGGTCTCCGGCCGCACCGGCTCGGCGCCACACATCGCC
>DATNKQ010000335.1:0-13123 GCA_035603315.1 Thermoanaerobaculia bacterium | reverse complement strand
GCCAACACGACGCTCTACCTGGTCGACCGCTATCTGCAGCCGGCGCCGGTGGGCGTCCCCGGAGAGCTGTGCATCGGCGGCGCGGGTCTGGCGCGCGGCTATCTCGGCCGGCCGGACCTGACGGCGGAGCGCTTCCTCGCGGATCCGTTTGCATCAGCCGGCGCCACGGGCGGCGCGCGCCTCTACCGCACGGGGGACCTGGCGCGGCGGCGGGCCGACGGCGGGATCGACTTCCTCGGCCGCATCGACAACCAGGTGAAGGTGCGAGGCTTCCGCATCGAGCTGGGGGAGATCGAGGCAGCCCTGGCGCGGCACCCGGCAGTGCGGCAGGCGGTAGTCCTGGCAGAGCCGGCTCCGCAGGATGCTGGAGGCGAGCGGCGGCTGGCGGCCTACGTCGTTCGCGCGGCGGCGGAGGAGGAACCGGTATCGGCAGCCGACTTCATCGCCGCGCTGCGAGCGACGCTGCCCGACTACATGGTGCCCAGCCTCTGGGTCTTCCTCGACGCCCTGCCCTTGACCCCCAACGGCAAGGTCGACCGCCGGGCGTTGGCGCAGATCGATCCGGAGGCGCAGGGCCCGACCGCCGGCGCCGATGCGGCTCCCCGGACCATGGTGGAGGAGCTGCTCGTCGGCCTGCTGGCCGACACTCTGGGACGGGAGCGGGTGGGCGTCCACGACAACTTCTTCGAGCTCGGCGGCCACTCGCTCCTCGGCACCCGTCTGATGGCGCGGCTGCGCGACGCCTTGGGCGTCGAGCTGCCGTTGCGCAGCCTCTTCGAGGCGCCGACGGCAGCGGAGCTGGCCTCCCGCGTGGAGTCGGTCCGCGATCTGGGACGTGCGCCGCTCCGCCGCTTCCCGCGGGAGGGGGAGATCCCCCTCTCCTTCGGCCAGGAGCGCCTCTGGTTCATCCACCAGCTCGACCCCGAAGGCGCCGCCTACAACATGCCTGCCGCCCTGCGCATGACCGGCCGGCTCGACCGCGCGGTCTTCGCCCGCTGCTTCGCGGAGATCGTGCGCCGCCACGAAGTCCTGCGCACCGCCTTCGGCAGTCAGGATGGACGTCCCCTGCAGGTCATCACGCCTCCCGAGGCGACTCCCGACCTGCAGATCCCTCTCCTCGATCTCGCCGGGATCGCGAATGACCGGCGCGACCTCGAGGTGCGCCGGCTTGCCGTCGAGGAGGCCCGGAGGCCCTTCGACCTCACGCGCGCGCCGCTCTTGCGGGTGCAGCTCCTGCGCACCGCCGAGCGCGAGCATGTCTGCCTCTTCACCATGCACCACATCGTCAGCGACGGCTGGTCGCTGGAGGTCCTGGCGCAGGAGGTGGCGATGCTCTACTCCGCCTTCGCCCTGGGACGGCCTTCGCCGCTGCCCGAGCCGCCGGTCCAATACGCCGACTTCGCGATCTGGCAGCGCGAGTGGCTGCAGGGAGAGATCCTGGAGCGGCAGCTCGCGTACTGGAGGGAGGAGCTTGCCGGCTCCCCCACGGTCATCGAGCTGCCGACCGATCGCCCACGCCCGCGGGTGCGGACCCTCCTAGGCGCCAACGTTCCCGTGGCCCTGCCGGGCCCGCTCCTCGAAGGGCTCAAGACCACGGGGCGCGGCGAGGACGTCACCCTGTTCATGATGATCCTCGCCGCCTGGCAGACGCTGCTCCATCGCTACACGGGGCAGGAGGATGTGCTCGTCGGCTCGGTGGTGGCGAACCGCGGCGTGACCGAGATCGAGGGACTGATCGGCCTCTTCGTCAACATTCTGGTGCTGCGCGGACGGTTGTCGGCGGGCTCGACCTTCCGCGAGATGCTCGGCCGCGAGCGGGAGACGGCGCTGGGAGCCTACGCGCACGAGGACCTCCCCTTCGAGCGCCTGGTCGAGGAGCTGCGGGTCGAACGGAGCCTCTCCCACAGCCCCATCTTCCAGGTGGCGTTCGCGATGCAAAACGCCCCCGAGGAAGCCCTCGACCTGCCCGGCCTGTCGCTCGCCCCGCTGGTCTTCGGCGTCACCACTGCCAAGTTCGACCTCACCCTCTTCCTGGGGGAAGCCGCCGGCGCGCTCGTCGGCACCCTCGAGTACAGCACCGACCTCTTCGACGCCGCCACGTTGCAGCGGATGGTGGGGCACTACCGGGTGCTGCTGGAAGGGGTGATCGCCGACCCGGGAAGGCGGCTGTGGGACCTGCCGCTGCTGACCGCGGCCGAGCTCGCGGAGTTGGCGGCGTGGGACTCGACGGAGGTTCCCTTCCCGGGAGAGCGCCACGTCCTCGCCCTCTTCGAGGCGCAGGCGGTGCGCGCCCCGCGGGCTCTCGCCATCGCCGCCGGTGAGGTCCAGCTCACCTATGGCGAGCTCGACCGCCGCGCCGAGCTCCTCGCCGTCGAGCTCCGCGCACTTGGCGTCGGTCCCGAGGTGGTGGTGGCCCTGCTCACCGAGCGCTCGCCGGAGATGGCCGTGGCGGTCCTGGGCATCCTCAAGGCGGGCGGCGCCTACCTTCCCCTCGATCCCGCCTACCCGCCCGAGCGCCTGGCCTACATGCTCGAGGACTCCGGCGCCGCCGCCCTGGTCGTCCGCCGCGACCTGCTCCCGGCGCTGCCGGCAACGGCGCTGCCGGTGCTGGCGAACGACGCGAGCGCAGTGTTGAGCGAGATCAGCAAGGCGCCGGCCGCCGCCGTCCCGCGCGGCGCCGCCGATCCCGGACATCTGGCCTACGTGATCTACACCTCCGGCTCGACCGGCCGTCCCAAGGGGGTGGAGATCTCCCACGCCGGCCTGTCGAACCTGGTAGCCTGGCATCAGCGGACCTACGGCGTCACCGCGGAGGACCGCGCCACGGTCCTGGCCGGCCCCGCCTTCGACGCCTCGGTCTGGGAGCTCTGGCCCTACCTGACGGCGGGGGCGAGCCTCCACGTCCCCGACGCCGACACCCGCTCCTCGCCGGAGCGCCTGCTCGGCTGGCTGGCCGAGGAGGGGATCACCCTCTCTTTCCTGCCCACGCCGCTCGCCGAGGCGCTGGTCGAGAGGGTGGAGCGCGGCGGCCTGCCGCGGCTCGCCCTCCGCGCGCTTCTCACCGGCGGCGACCGGCTGCGCCGCGCCCCGCGCCGCGAGCTGCCGTTCCGCCTCCACAACCACTACGGGCCGACGGAGAGCACGGTGGTGTCGACGGCGATCCCGGTGCCGGTCGGCGCGGAGCCGGCGGCGCTCGCCCTCACCCTCCAGCCACCGCCGTCCATCGGGCGCCCCATCGCCAACCTCCAGGTCCACCTGCTCGACCGCTCGCTCGGCCGCGCGCCCGTGGGCGTGCCGGGCGAGCTGGCGGTGGGCGGCGCCGGCCTCGCGCGCGGCTACCGGAGGCGGCCCGACTTGACCGCCGAGCGCTTCGTCCCCGACCCCTGGGGCGCGCCGGGGAGCCGGCTCTACCGCACCGGCGACCTGGCGCGGCACCTGGCGGCCGGCGACCTCGAGTTCCTCGGCCGCATCGACCACCAGGTGAAGATCCGCGGCTTCCGCATCGAGATCGGCGAGATCGAGTCGACGCTGACCCAGCTCCCGGCGGTGGCCGAGGCCGTCGTCCTGCTGCAGGAGCACGCGCCCGACGACAAGCGGCTGGCGGCCTACGTCGTCCCCGATGCCGAGCAGGCCGTCGCCGCGCGCCGGATGCTGCGCCTGGAGCAGGAGGGCCTCTCCCGCCGCGCCCTCCACGAGCTGCCCAACGGCATGCCGGTGTTCCATCTCAACCGCAACGAGACGGAGTTCGTCTTCGAGGAGATCTTCGTTCATCGCTCGTACCTGCGGCACGGAATTACCATCGAGCCCGGGGCCTGCATCTTCGACGTGGGAGCGAACATCGGCCTTTTCACCCTCTTCATGGCCGGCCTCCAGGCCGACGTCCGGCTCTTCTGCTTCGAGCCCATCCCGGAGACCTTCGCGGCGCTCTCCGGCAACGTCGGGCTCTACGGCGTCGGCGCCCGGCTCTTCGACTGCGGCCTGGCGAGCGAGGAGAGGAGCGTCGAGTTCACCTCCTACCCGAACGTGTCGCTGATCTCCGGTTTCCTCGGCAACCTCGAAGAGGAGCGGGAGGTGGTGCGGGCCTTCCTCCAGAGCGAGCACGCGCCGCTCACCGCGGCGCAGGTCGAGGAGCTGCTGGAGGCGAGCCTCGCCGCCCGCCATGTGGTGCGGCCGCTGCGCCGCCTGTCGGACGTCATGCGGGAGAACGGGGTCGAGCGCATCGACCTCCTCAAGATCGACGTCGAGAAGGCCGAGCTGGAGGTGCTAGGAGGGCTCGACGAGGCCGACTGGCCGAAGGTGCAGCAGCTCGTCCTCGAGGTGCACGACGTCGAGGGGCGCCTGGAGCAGGTCGAATCGCTCCTCACCCGCCACGGTTTCCGCTTCGCCGTCGAGCAGGACGACGCGCTGCAGCGCACCGGCCTCTACAACCTCTACGCGACGCGCGCCGGCGCGGCGGCCACGTCGGAGCCCACCGCTGGCGAGGCGGCGAGGCGGGAGGCCGCGCCGGCCGCCGACCTGGCCCACGAGCCCCCTCTAGCCTGGCGGAGCGCGGCCCAGCTCGTGGCGGCGGCCAAGGACTTCGCGCGCCAGCGGCTGCCGGAGTACATGGTGCCCGCCTCCTGGGTGCTCCTGGAGGCGATCCCCCTCTCGCCCAACGGCAAGGTGGACCGCCGCGCCCTCGCCGCCATCGAAACGCAGCCGTCCGGACACGACCCGGCGGCCTCCGACTTCGTCGCCCCGCGGACGCCGACGGAGGCGCTGCTGGCCGAGATGTGGGTCGAGCTCCTGGGGGTCGAGAGGGTGGGGGCTAGCGACAACTTCTTCGATCTCGGCGGCCACTCCCTCCTGGGCACCCGCCTCACCTCGCGCCTGCGCGACGCCTTCGCCGTCGAGCTGCCGCTGCGCAGCCTCTTCGAAGCGCCGACGGTGGCGGCCCTGGCCGTTCGCGTCGAGGCGGCCCGGCAGCAGGCCGGCCTCGCGGCGCCGCCGATCGTACGCGCCGATCCCCACGAGCGCGGCGAGCGGCTGTGCCTCTCCTTCGCCCAGGAGCGGCTCTGGTTCCTCGACCGGCTGGAGCCCGGCGGCTCGCTCTACAACATCCCCGCCGCCCTGCGGGCGACGGGAGCGCTGGACGTGGCGGCGCTGGCGCTCGCCCTCCAGGAGATCGCCGGTCGCCACGAGACCCTGCGGACGACCTTCTCCCAGCGCGAGGGCGAGCCCTACCAGGCGATCGCGCCGTCCGCTCGGCTCGACCTGCCGATCGTCGACCTCTCGGGCCTGCCGCCGGGCAGCCGGGAGGCCGTGGCGGAGAGCTGGGTGCGGGCCGAGGCGGCGAGGCCCTTCGACCTCGCCCGCGGGCCGTTGGCGCGGGCGCTCGCGCTGTGCCTGTCCCCGGAGGCGAAGGGAGACTGGGTGGTTCTCCTGACGATGCACCACATCGTCAGCGACGGCTGGTCCATGGGGGTGCTGATCGCCGAGGTCGCGGCCCTCTACGGCGCGCTCCTCGAAGGCCGGCCCTCGCCGCTGCCCGAGCTGCCGGTGCAGTACGCGGACTTCGCCCGCTGGCAACGGGCCTGGCTCTCGGGCGAGGTCCTGCAGGAGCAGATCGACTACTGGAAGGGCGCGCTCGCCGGCGCTCCCCAGGTGCTGGAGCTGCCCACCGACCGGCCGCGGCCGCCGGTCCAGAGCTTCCGCGGCGCGCACCGGCCCTTCTCGCTGTCGCCCGCCGAGAGCGAGGCGGTCCGCACGCTCTCCCGGCGGCAGGGGGCGACCCTGTTCATGACCCTCTTCGGGGGGTTCGCAGCGCTGCTCCACCGCTACACCGGCGACGAGGACATGCTCGTCGGCTCGCCGATCGCCAATCGCAACCGCAGCGAGATCGAAGGGCTGATCGGTTTCTTCGTCAACACCCTGGTGATGCGCGGCCGGCTGGAGGGCGATCCCTCCTGGTGCGAGCTGCTGGCGCGCGTGCGGGGAACGGCCCTCGAGGCCTACGCCCATCAGGACCTCCCCTTCGAGCGCCTAGTCGAGGAGCTGCAGGTCGAGCGCAGCCTGGCCAGGAATCCGCTCTTCCAGGTGGTGTTCACGCTGCAGGAGGCAGCGCCCTCGGCGCCCGCTCTGCCCGGCCTGACTCTCCGCGCCCTGCCGCTCGACAGCGACACCGCCAAGACCGACCTGCTGCTGACGGTGACCGACGCCGTAGCCGGGCTGGCGGGGGATTGGGAGTTCCGCACCGACCTCTTCGACGGCGCGACGGTGGACCGCATGTCGGGGCATCTGCGGACCCTGCTGAGCGCCGCCGCCGCCGACTCCGAGCGGCGGCTGTCGGAGCTGCCACTCTTGACCGCCGCCGAGCGCGCGCAGCTCCTGGACTGGAACGACACCGGGCGGCTGGCGCCTCCGGAGCTCTGCCTGCACCAGCGCTTCGCGGCGCGGGCCGCCGGCGCCCCGGAGGCCGTCGCCTTGACCTTCGAGGGACGGAGCCTGACCTACGGAGAGCTCGACCGCTGTGCCGACCGCCTGGCGTGGCGCCTGGTCTCCCTGGGAGTCGGACCCGAACGCCTGGTCGGCATCCACCTCGAGCGGGGCTTGGAGCGAATCGTCGCCGTCCTGGCGGTCTGGAAGGCGGGCGGCGCCTACCTGCCGCTCGACCCCTCCTATCCGCAGGAGCGTCTGGCCTTCATGCTGGAGGACTCCGGCGCTCCGGTGCTGCTCACCCAGGAAAGCCTCGTTGCCGCGCTGCCGCCGCACGGCGCCCGCGTGCTTTGCCTCGACGGTGCGGCCGACGCCGCGCCCGCGGCCGATCTCTCCTCAGTGCGCTCAGCGAGCCCGGCCGAGGCCGCGACTCTCGACCATCTCGCCTATGTCATCTACACCTCGGGCTCGACCGGCCGGCCCAACGGCGTGCTGGTCAGCCACCGCTCGGTCGCCCAGCTCATCGCCCGCGCGGTCGAGGACTTCGGGGTGGATGCCCAATGCCGGGTGCTGCAGCTCGTCTCTTTCAGCTTCGACGCCTCGCTTCTCGAGACCTGGATGGCCTTGACCAGCGGCGCCACTCTCTGCATCGCCCGCCGCGAGACGAGGCTCTCGGGCGCCGCCCTGGCGGAGACGATCCGCCGCGCGGAGATCACCACCGCGGTGCTGACGCCGGCGATCCTGGGCGCCCTGGCGGACGAGGAGATCCCGCCCACCCTGCGGGCAGTGAGCGTCGGCGGCGAGAGCTGTCCGGGCGAGATCGCCACCCGCTGGGCGCCTCCCCAGAGCCGGCTGCGCCTGCTCAACTGCTACGGACCCACGGAGGCCACCATCTACGCTGCGGTCCTCCGCTGCTCCGGCGTCTACCGCAAGGAACCGCCCATCGGCCGTCCGGTCTCCAACTCACGGATCCATTTGTTGGATCCGCTGGGGCGGCCGGTCCCGGTAGGGGTGCCGGGCGAGCTGTGGATCGCCGGCGGCGGTCTGGCCCGGGGCTACCTGAACCGGCCGTCGCTGACCGCCGAGCGCTTCGCCCCCGATCCCTTCACCGGCGAGGAAGAGGCCGGGTCCCGGCTCTATCGCACCGGCGACCTCGCCCGCTACCTGCCGGGAGGAGCGATCGAATTCCTCGGCCGGGTCGATCGCCAGGTCAAGGTGCGCGGCCTGCGCATCGAGCTGGGCGAGATCGAGGTGGCGCTCGCCGCCCACCCGGCGATCCGCGAATGCGCAGTCCTGGCGCGGGAGGAGGCGGGAGGCGATCGTCGCCTGGTCGCCTACTCCGTGCTGCGAGCGCCGGTGGCGGCCGGCTCCGCCGACGCGGCCTCGTCCGGGATCACCGGCCAGAGCTTGCGGGAGTTCCTGCGCGGGGTCCTCCCGGACTACATGGTGCCGGCGAGCTTCGTCTTCCTGCCGGCGCTGCCGCTCACTCCCACCGGCAAGGTGGATCGCCGGGCGCTCGCCCGGGAGCGGGGGCCCGACATGGAGCGCCAGAGGGTCGAGCCGCGCGACGTGCTGGAGCTCGAGCTGGCGCGCATCTGGCAGGAGGTTCTCGAGGTTCCTCGGGTCGGCGTGCGCGACAATTTCTTCGAGCTCGGCGGCCACTCGCTTCTCGCAGTGCGCCTGCTGGCCCAGGTCGAGCGCCGGTTCGGTCGCGACCTGCCGCTCGCCACCCTCTTCCAAAACGGCACCGTCGAGGAGATGGCGGGCCTGCTGCGCCGACAGACCTCTGGGGAGCGACACTCTTCCCTGGTACCCATCCGTTCGGACGGCGCCGAACGTCCCTTCTTCTGCGTTCATCCCGCGGGCGGCGACGTCCTCTGCTTCGCCGCCCTCGCGCGCCACCTCGGCCCCGACCAACCGTTTTACGGGCTGCAGTCGCGAGGCCTCTCCAACGGCGAGGAGCCGCTGTCGCACGTCGAGGAGATGGCGGCCCTCTACGTCGAGGAGATGCGCCGCGTGCAGCCCGCCGGTCCCTACTCCCTGGGCGGCTGGTCGCTGGGCGGCCTCATCGCTTTCGAGATGGCGCAGCAACTGCGGGCCGCCGGACAGGAGGTCGCCTTCCTCACCATCCTCGACAGCCCGGCCGGGGTGCCGCAGGCGGAGGAGAGCGAGGTCGACGTCCTCATGGACATCGTCGGTTACGTCGAGGCGCTGTGGGGCAAGGAGCTGGCGATCTCGCCCGCCGACCTCGAGGCGCTGGAGCCCGAAGCGCGGCTCGCCTTGATCGCCCAGCGGCTGCAGGCCGCCGACTTCCTGCCGCCGGGCGCCGGACCGGCGCAGCTGCGCCGTATCCTCAAGGTATACCAGGCCAACATGCAGGCGGCGCGGCGCTACGTGCCGCGGCACTACCCCGACCGGGTCACCGTGTTCAAGGCCGTGGCTCCGGTCGCGCCGGGCGAAGTGGGCGCCGCTCCCGCGCTCTTCGAGGCCACCCGCGACGCCGACCTCGGCTGGGGTCGGGTCTCGGAACGCCCCGCCGACGTCTACGAGATTCCCGGCACCCACCTGACGGCGATGGCCGAGCCGAACGTCCGCCTGCTGGCGCAGCGTCTCCGGCTCTGCCTGGAAGGCGCCCGCGCGGAGGTCGAAAAGGCGGTATGACACGATGCGAACGGGAAGGAGAGCCGAGATGAGACACGCCTGGTGGATCCTCCTGGGGTTGGTTGCCGGTACGGCCGCCGCGGTCGCCGAAGTCAAGGCGGGGCCGCCCGTCGACCTCGAGGCCGAGCGCAACGCGCTCGCCCAGACCGAGCTCGACTTTGGCCGCGCGGTGCAGGAGAAGGGGGTGAAGGAAGGGTTCCTGGCCTATCTCGCCGACGACTCGATCCTCTTCCATCCGGGGCCGGTCCCCGGCCGGGCGTGGACTGCCGAGCGCCCCTCGCCGCCTATCGTCCTCGCCTGGCGTCCGGCTTTCGTCGAGGTCTCGCGGGCCGGCGATCTCGGCTATACCACCGGTCCCTTCGAGGCCCGGAGCAGCGATCCCAAGAACACCGAGGTCGGCTACGGCAACTACGTCACCCTGTGGAGGAAGCAGCCCGGCGGCGGTTGGCGCGCGGTGCTCGACACCGGCGCCGGCAACCCCAAGCCGGACGGCTCGCTCGCCGCCGTCACCGCGGAGCATGGCAAGAGCGTCGGGCCGCCGCCGGCGACCGTCGACCTCGCCTCGGCGCGGGCTTCCCTCCTCGCCGCCGACAACGATTTCTCGCGTGCCTCGGCGGCGAAGGGCGCCGCGGCCGCCTACACCTCCTACCTCGCCGCCGACCCCCGCCTCCTGCGCAAAGGAGCCTTCCCCGCTCACGGCTCGGAGGCCGTCCGTGCCGCCCTGGCGGCGGTGTCCGGGACCCTCACCTGGGTACCCGCCAGCGCCGACGTCGCCCGCTCCGGAGACCTCGGCTACAGCTACGGCACCGCGGAGCGCAAGGCCGACGGGGCCGCTCCCGAGAAGAGCAACTACGTGCGAATCTGGGAACGGCAGCCGGGGGGCGACTGGAAGGTCGTCCTCGATCTCCTGAGCCCGCTGCCGCCGCCAGCGCCGGCTACCGCTCCGCCGAAGCCGCCCGGCGGCGAGTGATGTGGGGCTTCCGGGGCGTCACCGCTTCTTACGGGTCTGCAGGGCCTTGAGGGCCTCGATCGGCCGGCGGTCGGGAGCCATCATCCGGATGGCCTTCTGCAGCCGGATCTCGGCCTCCTGCGCGTTGCCCAGCTCGCGGTGGATCTCGCCGGCGTAGAAGACGGCAAGGCCGCAGCGGGGATCGATGCGCAGCGCCTCGTCGAGCTCGGCGAGCGACCGCCGGGAAGCGGTCGAGGGAGAGAGGCGGAAGCGGGCCCAGGCGAGCTCGGCGCGGTAGAGGCCGTTCTGGGGATCGCAGTCGGCGGCGAACTCGAAGAGCTGGACCGCCTCCCGGTGTCGCCCCCCATCCATCGCCGCGCGGCCCTTCCGGTACTGCACCTCGGGATCCAGGAGGTCGGTCTTGATGGCAAAGTGATCGGTTGCCGGCCCCCGGGCCCGCTCTTCCCGCAGCGTCTTGCGGCGAAAGAGAAGCGTCTCGCGCTGCTCCCGGTCGGCGAGCAGGCCGTAGGCGCGGGCGCCGGCGAGAAAGAGGTCGCGCGTCCTCTCCTCCAGGGCGGCGAGGTCTGGCGCCGTGAACTTCCACGGGGCGTAGCGCTCGGCGAAGGCGAGGAAGCTCTGATCGATCTGCGGCAGGGCAGCCTCCTCGGGCAGTCCCAGGAGGTCGAACGGATCCTGCTTGCGAAAGGACAGGTAGGCCTGCATGACCTCGTTGCCCAGCCGCTCGATCTCGGCGGGAGAGGCAGCCATCGGAACGACGGCCGGCTCCGGTGTTGAGAGGAGTGCGGCCGAGGGGGTTGCCCCGGAGGCCGCGGGGACCGGCGCCGGAGAGGCGGCAGTGTTGGCCGCGACAGCGGCGGCCGGTTGGCTCGTCGCGGGAGGGATCGTTATCGGCGCCGCGACGCTCCGCAGCTGGTCGGCGGGAACCACGACCCCGATCACCGCCAGCGCATAGAGGAGGCGGGTGATCTCGTCGTAGGGGAGGCCGGTCGCCGCCGCCAGCTCGTCCATCCGCGGTCTTCTGCCGAGGGCTTCGGTCAGCAGAGCCTGGCGGGGGCTCAAACGGAGCTCGACCAGGGGGAACGGAGGAGAAGGGTGGAGAGCCAAGGGCCGGCCCACCAGGGGGCCAACGGCGGCGTCCACCTCCTCCTGCGCCGCGAAGCGGGTGATGCCGGTGATCACGAGCTGAGGCGTCTTCACTTTGAGGGGGGAGGCGGGATGGATGACCTCCGGGAGCATCCGAAACTCGCCCTCCCGCCAGGTGAAGAGGTCGAGGAGCTTCTTCGCCAGGTTCTGCTGCAGGATCTTGAACAGCTCCGTCGGGCTGACCAGCCCCTGCTCGATCAGCACCTCGCCCAGCGGCACGCCGCGCGCCGTCGAGCGCGCCAGGCCGGCGTGGAAGTCCTCCGCGCCGAGCTTGCCGGCGGCCACCATGAAGCGCCCGAGAGTCTCGTGCGCCAGATTCGAGCGGCAGTCGATCGTCACCCCGCCTTCGAGCACGATCTTCTTGGCGAGCTGCCGGCGACGGACCTCGACCACCAGAGTCCGGCCGTGCACCGCCAGGGCCTGCAGCAGGACCCCGAAGGGAACCTCTTCCAGGGTCCCTTCACCGCGCTGCGAGATCGCCAGCAGCTGCTCAGCCGTCGGGATCACCCACTAACCTCCTGATACGCCCTGCGAAGGATCGTCAAAACAGTATATCCGCATCCGCCCAAGCCAAGTCCGGCGGACGGGGCGGCGCGAAACTCCTCCGCCGCGGCACCTTGCAAGTAGAGAAAAGGAGTCTCCATGAAGCGAGCTGCCGTCGCCGACGAAACCGAGCTCTACCCACCTTCCACCGCCGAGCAGGCCATCCGGCGCTCTCGCCAGACGATGCGCCAGTCCACCCTGCGCGAGGTGCTGGCCCTGGCGTCGCGGCCGGGAGTCCTCTCCTTCGCGGTGGGGCTGCCGGCGGCCGAGCTGTTTCCGGCGGCGGGGCTGTCCGCGGCGGCCGGCCATCTCCTGGCCGGCGATCGCAGCTCGCTCCAGTACGGCATCCCCTACCAGCCGCTCAAGGAGCAGGTCGTCGAGCTGATGGCGATGCGCGGAGTCGCCTGCCGCACTGAGCAGGTCTTCCTCACCTCCGGCGCGCAGCAGGGAATGGACCTCCTCTCGCACCTCCTCGTCGAGCCCGGCAGCCGGGTGATGCTCGAGGAGACCGTCTACGACGGCCTTCCCATGGCGGTCAAGAAGCTCTCTCCCGAGCTTCTGACCCTGCCGACCGACCTCGATGCCGGCATCGATGTCGACGCCGTCGAAGCGCTCCTCGCCGGCGGCGCGGCTCCGGCCTTCCTCTACCTGATCACCGACGGCCACAATCCCCTGGGAGTGAGCTTGAGCCCCGCCAAACGGCAACGGCTGGCCGACCTTGCGCGCCACCACCGGATGCCGATCCTCGAGGATGACGCCTACGGCTTTCTCTACTACGAGGACAGCCCGGCGCCGCCCCTGCGGGCCCTGGAAGCCGAGTGGGTGTACTACCTGGGGTCGTTCTCGAAGATCCTCGCTCCCAGCCTGCGGGCGGGCTGGCTGATCGTGCCGCCGGAGCTCGTCCCCATCCTCGCCGCGCTCAAGCACGGCACCGACATCGACACCCCCAGCTTCAGCCACCGCGTCATCTCCGCCTTCCTGGCCTCGGGCGCCCTTCCCCGCCATCTCGAGCTGCTGCGCTCCGAGTACCGCACGAGGCGGGATGCCATGCTGGCCGCGCTCGCCGCGCGGATGCCGGGCGAGGTGCGCTGGAACCGGCCCGCCAGCGGCATGTTCCTCTGGGTCGAGCTGCCGAAGAGAGTCGACACGGCCCGGTTGGTGCGAACCGCCATCGAAGAGGAGCAGGTCGCCTTCAGCCCCGGCGAGGCCTTCACCGCCGGCGGAGGCCATCACGCCCGCAACTGCATGCGGCTCGCCTTCGCCAACTGCACGCCCGAGCAGATCGAGGAGGGGGTGCGGCGCCTGGCCCGAGTCGTGGAGAGGGCCCTCGCCTGAAGCCTTCAGTCCTCCACGGGCTTCTCGGCGCTCCCGCCGGCCGGCCGCGACGCTTCC
>DATNKQ010000315.1:0-6146 GCA_035603315.1 Thermoanaerobaculia bacterium | reverse complement strand
GGCTTCGGCATGGGCATCGAGCGCTTCGTGGCCTGGATGTGCGGCCTGCCGCACCTGCGGGAAACCATTCCCTACCCCCGGATGCTCTACCGGATCTACCCGTAGCAGCCGCGCTTTGCGCCCCTCGCGCCTGTTGATCCTCGCCTCCTGCGGCCTGCTGGTCGCCATCTGGGGGACGACCTGGGCGGCGATCCGCGTCGGCCTGGCCGGCATCCCGCCGATGACCGGCGTGGCCTTGCGCTTCGGCATCGCCGCGGCGGTGCTGCTGGTCCTGGCGAAGTCGCTCGGGGTGCGGCTGGGCCAGCAGCCCAGAGAGCGCTGGCTCTGGCTCGCCAACGCCGTCTGCACCTTCAGCGTCCCCTACGCCATCGTCTACTGGGCCGAGCTGTGGGTGCCCTCCGGGCTGGCGGCGGTGCTCTTCGCCACCTTCCCCCTCTGGGTCGCCCTCCTCGCCCACTTCACACTCCCCGCCGAGCGGCTCAATTCGCTGGCAGCGCTGGGCATCCTGCTCGGCTTCGGCGGCGTCGCCGTCATCTTCTCGGAGGACTTCGCCGTCCTCGGCGGGCGGTGGGTGGCGAAGGTCGCGGCCGTCTACCTGATCGCGCCGTTCTTCGCCGCCTTCGGACAGGTGGCGGTCAAGCGCTGGGGCGGCGGCATCCATCCCCTCTCCGTCACCGCCATGCCGATGGCGATCACCGCCGTCGTCATGGGCGCTCTGGCGGCGGTCTGCGAGCGCGGCCGTCCCCTCGTCCTCGACCGTTCCTCCGTCCTCGCCCTCCTCTATCTCGCCCTTTGCGGCTCCGCCGTCACCTTCAGCGTCTACTTCTGGCTGCTCTCGAAGGTCTCGGCGACCTCGCTGTCGCTGATCAACTACGTCCTCCCCGTCGTTGCCGTGACGGTGGGGACCCTCTGGATGCGCGAGCCGCTGACCCTGCGGATCGTCGTCGGATCGCTCCTCGTCATCGCCGGGGTGGGGCTCGCCATGCAGGCCGCGGGGCGGCAGGCCCGCCGAGGGGACTCCGGTTCGGAGAGCGCTCCGCTGGTAGGATGAGGCCATGTCGGTCCTGGCACTCCTCGGACGCCAGCTCGAAGCCCTTCCGGCCGTCCGGCTGGCCGCTGCCTTCGGATCGGTCGCCCGCGGCGACGAGCGCAAGGGGAGTGACGTCGATCTCGGGCTTCTCTTGGAGCCAGATTCAGCCGCAGTGCGGCAAGAAGTGGAGGCGGCGCTCGCTCGAGCGACGGAGCGTGACATCGACGTCGTCTACCTGAACGAGGCGCCCCCTCTGCTGCGGTTCGAGGTCTCCCGCGACGGCCGGCTCCTGGTCGAGCGAGGGGCTCACGAGTGGTCCGACTTTCGCGCTCACGCCATGATCGACTGGTGGGACTGGGCGCCGACGGCGCGCCGAATCGCCGACGCCGCCATCGCGCGTCTGAGAGAACGGGTTTCCGATGGTACGCCCTGACGTTGCGCGCCAGAAGATCGCTCGCGCGCAGGCGCAGGCGGCCGGGATCTAGCACGATATCGGGAGGGAGGTCCTGTGCTAGAATTACGTCGCACTGCGGCATAACCCCCGAGAACCCGCCGCAGGCGCCACCGCAGCCATACAAGGGAGACGAACCATGGCGACCCAGGACCCGCATCATGTGAGCGAGCAGGAGTCGATGAAGGTGGCGGAGGCCTCGCGGGAGACCGAGTGGAAGCAGCCGAGCTTCATGCGCGAGATGTTCCTCGGCAACTTCCGGCTCGACCTCATCCATCCCTTCCCCTTCCACGCCGAGGAGCGCCCCGAGTTCACCGCCTTCTACCGCGCGCTCAAGGAGTTCCTGCAGGAGCACGTCGACCCCGCCGAGATCGACGCCACCGGCGAGTATCCCGAGCACGTCATCGACGGCTTCCGCAAGCTCGGCGCCTTCGGCATGAAGATCCCCAAGAAGTATGGCGGCCTGGGCTTCTCGAACGTCGAGTACCAGAAGGTGATGCAGATCTTCGGCGGCTTCGACGGCAACCTCTCGGCGCTGCTCTCTGCCCACCAGTCGATCGGCGTGCCGCAGCCGCTCAAGCTCTTCGGCAGCGAGGTCTTGAAGCAGAAGTACTTGCCGCGCTGCGCCGCCGGCGAGATCTCCGCCTTCGCGCTCACCGAGCCGCAGGTGGGCTCCGACCCGGCGCGCCTGCAGACGATCGCCGAGAAGACGCCGGAGGGCGACTACCTCCTGAACGGCGAGAAATTGTGGTGCACCAACGGTACCCTCGCCAAGCTCCTGGTGGTGATGGCCCGCGACGCCAAGGGCAGGATCAGCGCCTTCGTCGTCGAGACCGCCTGGCCGGGGGTCAAGGTCGAGCACCGCTGCCACTTCATGGGCCTGAAGGCGCTGGCCAACGCGGTCATCAGCTTCAAGAACGTGCGGGTGCCGGGGGAGAACCTGATCGGCGCCGAGGGCAAGGGCCTCAAGATCGCCCTGACGACATTGAACGACGGCCGCCTGTCGATCCCCAACGGGTCGGTCGGCACCGGCAAGCTCTGCCTGGAGATCTGCCGCAAATGGGCGAACGAGCGGGTGCAGTGGGGCAAGCCGGTCGGCAAGCACGAGGCGGTGGCGCACAAGATCGCCGACATGGCGGCCATCACCTACGCCATGGAGTCGATCGCCAACATCGCGACCGAGATGTCCGACCGCGGCGGCTTCGACATCCGCTTGGAGGCGGCGGCCTGCAAGGAGTGGAACACCGACCGCACCTGGGAGATCGTCGACGACACCATGCAGATCCGCGGCGGCCGCGGCTACGAGACCGAGCGCTCGCTGGCGGCGCGCGGCGAGGAGCCGATCGGCGTCGAGCGGATGATGCGCGACTACCGCATCAACAAGATCTTCGAGGGGTCGAGCGAGATCATGCACCTCTTCATGGCGCGCGAGGCGGTCGACAAGCACCTGCAGGTGGCGGGCTCGCTGATCGATCCCAAAAAGGAGGTCGGCGACAAGCTGGCCGCGCTGCCCACGATCGCCGCTTTCTACGCCGCCTGGTACCCGACCCGCTGGCTGGGCTGGGGCCACTGGCCGCGCTACTCCGAGTTTGGATCGCTCGCCACCCACCTGCGCTTCGTCGAGCGCAGCACTCGGCGGCTGGCGCGCCAGGTCTTCCACGGCATGGTCGTCTACCAGGGCAAGCTGCAGAACAAGCAGGCCTTCCTCTTCCGGCTGGTCGACATCGCCAACGAGCTCTTCGCCATGGCGGGTGCGGTCTCGCGGGCGCAGGGGATGGCCGAGCAGGGGCACCCTGAGGCGACCAACGCGCGCGAGCTGGCCGACCTCTTCTGCCGCGGCGCCCGGCGCAAGGTCGATCGTCTCTTCCACGCCGTGTGGGCGAACGACGACGAGCGCAAGTACCGGGTCGCCCTGCGGGTCCTCGACGGCAAGCACGCCTGGCTGGAGACCGGCATCCTCAGCCCGGGATCGACCCTGGCGGGCCGGACGCCGCAGCCGGTCCTCGCCGCCGTGGAAGCGCCGGCGGCGCGGCCGCGGCCGGTCGGCACCCGCTGAGGCGGTAGGCTGTCCCGGTAGATTGAAACGCGGGCGGGGCTTCGTCCCCGCCCGTTTTTGTTGCACGGTTGTTGCACCGCAACATGGGGAGTCGCCGATGATCGCCGTCCTTCCCGTAACCGACGCTCAGGACCCCACGCCGAAGCTGGGAGAGCTGCCCGATCCGCTGCCTGGCCGGGGCGAGGTCCTGATCGACGTCGCGGCCACGGCCATCAACCACGCCGACCTCCTGCAGCTGCGGGGCTTCTATCCGCCGCCGCCGGGGGAGAGCGCCGTGCCAGGGTTGGAGTGCGCCGGCCGCATCGCGGCGGTGGGGGAGGGGGTCGATCCGGAGGGGGTCTGGAAGGTGGGGACGCGGGTGATGGCGCTCCTCGGCGGCGGCGGCCACGGCACCCGAGCGGCGGCGCCGGTTGGGCAGCTCATGGCGATCCCGGAAAACCTTTCCTTCGTGCAGGCGGCGGCGCTGCCCGAGGCCGGCCTCACTGCCTGGACCAACCTGGTCGCCGAGGGCCGGATCGAGGCCGGCGAGGCCGTGCTGGTGAACGGGGCGACGGGCGGCATGGGCACCATGTTCGTGCAACTCGCCAGCGAGCTGGGGGCGCGGGTGATCGCCGCCGGGCGCCACCCCGGACGTCTGGAGCGCCTGCGTGACCTTGGCATCCACGACTTGGTGTCCGACGACGACGGCCTGCCCGAACGGGTGCGCGAGCGCACGGGCGGCCAGGGCGTCGACCTGGCGATCGACCTCGTGGGCGGCCCGGCGTTCGGGCGTTGCCTCGCCGCGCTCCGCGGCCGCGGCCGGATGGTGTTGGTCGGCTTGACCGCCGGCCGCCGAGCCGACGTGGACTTGGGCGTTCTCCTCAGCCGGCGCCTCCGGGTGTTCGGTTCGGTGCTCCGCGCCCGCTCCCGTGAAGAGAAGGCGCGGCTGGTAGCCGACTTCACCGCCTTCGCCCTGCCCCGCCTCGCCGACGGTCGCCTGCGCCCCGTCATCGACCGCGTCCTCCCCTTCGAGCGCATCGCCGAAGCCTACGCCGCGCTCGCCAAGGGCGGCGTCGCGGGCAAGGTCGTGCTGGAAATGGGGAAGGAATAGTCGATCGCGATAGACTTGATCGAGGAGGACTCCCAATCATGTGGAAAGACTTCAAAGAGTTCGCCATACGCGGCAACGTGATCGATCTGGCGATCGGCATCCTGATCGGCGGAGCGTTCGCGCCGATCGCGAAGTCGCTGGTCGACGACGTCATCATGCCGCCCATCGGCCTGCTGCTCGGCCGCGTGAACTTCTCCGAGCTCTTCCTCCTGCTGAAGGAGGGGAAGCCTCCAGGGCCCTATGCTTCGGTCGCGGCGGCGAAGGCAGCGGGGGCGGTCACCGTCAATTACGGCCTGTTCATCAACGCCATCGTCACCTTTCTGATCATCGTCTTCATCGCCTTCCTGATCGTCCGCTTCGTCAACGCCCTGCGCCGGCGGCAGGAGGGGACGGCGCCGGCGGAGCCGACGACCAAGAGCTGCCCCTACTGCCTGTCGACGATCCCCATCAAGGCGACTCGCTGCCCGAGCTGCACCTCGGACCTGCGGGAGGGAACGGCGGCCTGAAGCCCCGGGTCTGCTCGCCCTACCCTCGCCAGTCCAGGATCTTGTCGACCGTCTGCTGCGAGACGGAGTGGTAGCCGGGCCTGGCCTTGGCATAGATGCGGAGCGCCATCTCGGCCCCGGCCGGAGTCTTCGCCAGCTCGGTGTAGAGGCTCTTGAGAAACTTCCGCCGCCCGACGGTCGTCAGGAAGCGCTCGAGCTCCGGATAGGCGGGCTCGTAGCGGCTCTCGATTGCGCGCAGCAGCCACTCGGTGAGGATCTCGGAGTTGCCGCTCTGGGTAAAGTGGAAGGCGGCGTCCAGGGCCGCCATGCGCTCGCGCGGCACCGGCCGCGGCAGGTTCTTGAGGAAGTGTAGCCATTGCTGCGTGTTCCAGTCCTGGGTGGCGAGCTCGGCGGGTGCCTTGCCGGCCGCCAGGGCGGCGATCTCCTGCTCCACCTTGGCGAAGGCGTCGGGGGTAATCCGCGGCGCGTTCGGCGGCACCCCGGGGCCGTCGATCCATTGGTCGATCAGCAGCCTCCCCTCCAGCGCCGCATCCCCATTCAGGAGATGGCCGCGCAGATAGGCGAGAAAACCGTCGGTGTCCATCGACCGGAAAGCGTTGGCCTCGAAGTAGCCGTGGAGGAAACGGTCGAAGCGCTCGCGCCCGACCGCCTCCTCGATCGTCCGCAGGAAGAGCGCTCCCTTCTCGTAGGCGATGTCGTTGACCCCGGCGTCGGGATCTCGGCCGGTCAGATGGAGGCGGAGATGGGTGTCGGGGCTGTCGGCTCCCAGCTCGCGGATGGTGTCGTCGAGGTCCTGGCGGCCGAGGAGGGCGAGCATCTCCTCGTAGGGCCGGCCGTAGAGCGCCTCCATGATCCGGCGCTCGAAGTAGACGGTGAAGCCCTCGTTGAGCCAGAAGTCGTCCCAGGTGGCGTTGGTCACCAGGTTGCCCGACCAGGAGTGGGCGAGCTCGTGGGCGACCAGCGAGACCAGCGAGCGGTCGCCGGCCAGGATGGTGGGGGTGGCGAAGGTGAGG
>DATNKQ010000314.1:0-11795 GCA_035603315.1 Thermoanaerobaculia bacterium | reverse complement strand
CTCCTGCGCGTCCATCGCGTCCGTTCCACCGCCGAGTGGGCGAGGAGCCGGCCATGATCCCGCTGCGCGACCTGAACCCCAGCCGCACCCTGCCCGTGGTCACCGTGACGCTCATCGCCGTCAACGTCCTCCTCTTCTTCTACGAGCTCTCCCTGGGACCGGAGCTCCAGCCCTTCGTGATGCAGGCGGCCTTCGTGCCGGCCCGCTACCTGGGCGGCGGCCCCTTGGCCCTCATCCCCGGCTTCGAGAGCGCGCTCCTCTCCATGTTCCTCCACGGCGGCTGGGCGCACATCGCCGGCAACATGCTCTTCCTGTGGATCTTCGGCGACAACGTCGAGGACCGGCTGGGGCACTTCCGCTTCCTCGTCTTCTACCTGGCGGCCGGCTTCGTGGCGACGGCGACGCAGGCGCTCGTCAGCCCGGACTCAGGCGTGCCGCAGATCGGCGCCTCGGGCGCCATCTCCGGGGTGCTCGGCGCCTATCTCTTCCTCTTCCCGCGCGCCCGCGTCGTCACCCTCCTCTTCCTCGGCTTCTTCGTCCAGCTCATCCGGGTGCCGGCGATGGTCTTCCTGCCGCTCTGGTTCCTGCTGCAGTTCTTCTCCGGCATCGCCTCGCTGGGCGCTCCCAGCGGCCAGGGCGGGGTCGCCTTCTTCGCCCACATCGGCGGCTTCATCGCCGGCCCGCTGCTCCTGCTGCTGCTCGGCGGCAGGCGGCCCCCGAGCGCGCCCGTATCCTGGTGAGCCGGCGGCGCCTCCTTCAGGTCCTGGCCGCACTCGCCGGGGTCGCCCTCTTGGGCGCCGCCGACGCCTTCTGGCTCGAGCCGCGCGTTCTCCTCGTCGCCGATCGGGTGCGGATCGAGCTCGACGCGCCGCCGCTCTCCGCCGTCCACCTCTCGGACCTCCACGTCGCCGGCGAGACGGCGCTCCTCCGCCGGCTGCTCAAGCAGGTTGCCGGGGCGGCGCCCGACGTCATCCTCCTCTCCGGCGACCTCGTCCACGACGTCCCCGACCCCGCGGCCTTCGACCGCAACCTCGCCGCCGCCCGCGATTTCGCCGCCGGGCTGCGGGCGATCGCCCCCGTCTATGCCGTCCAGGGGCACAGCGACTACCAGGGGCGGGTGGTTGCCGGCCTTGCCGGCGCCGGACTCGAATGGCTGTCGAACCGCGGCCGCTGGATCGGCGCGCCCGAAGGTGGAGCCCCCGGGTCGATCCTCCTCCTGGGGGTCAACCAGCAGGTCGGCGAGGACGCTTACGTCCCTCATTGGCACCCACCCTTCGGGCCGGTCGACGGAGGCGGCCGAAGGTTCTACGGCGCCGTCCGCGGGCTGCCCTACAAGGACTTCTACAGCCACTACGACCCGCGTCCACGGAGCCTCACCGACGAGGGCGGACCGCTCGCCTGGAGCGGCTACGAGACGCTCTGCGACGCCTGGATCGACGGTCCCGACGTCGGCGCCGGCATCGCCGTCCACAGCCGCTACGTGCTGGGGGAGGACCGCATGATCCGCCTGCGGCGGGTGAAGGCCGAAGCCGGCCGGACGGGGAGCTTCTTCCTCCTGGAGCAAGGATCGGAGCTCACGGGCCAGCCCGACACGGGAGTCGACCCCCTGCCCGGCCGCTGGTACCGGCTGCGACTCCGGACCGCCGTCTCTCCGGGCAGCGTCCGGGTGCTGGCCAAGGCCTGGCCGGCCGCCGGCCCCGAGCCCGCCCGCTGGCAGGCCTGGGGCGAGGACCGCTCGCCGCTCCGCAGCACGGCCGGCACCGTCGGCCTCGGCGCCTGGGGGGGCGGCACGGTGCTCTACCGCAACCTGCGGGTCACGGCCGGCAATGGCAGGGTGCTTCTCGACCAGCCGTTCGACCGGGCAAGCGAGAAGGGTTGGAGCGATTGGAGGCAGGGCACCCGCGCCACCCGCCTCCAGCTCGCCCTGGCGCGGAGCCCGCAGGCGCCGCCGGGGACGCCGCGGGTGGTCCTCGCCCACTCGCCCGACGTGGCGGCGGAGGCCTCCCGCCTCGGCCTCGAGGCGGTCTTGGCCGGCCACACCCACGGCGGCCAGGTCCGCCTCCCCTTCGTCGGCGCGCTCCTCACCCGCACCTACCTGGGCCCCGCCTTCGACCGCGGCCTCTTCGCGCTCGCCGCCCCCAACCGCCGCGGCTGGACCTGGCTCTACGTCAATTCCGGGATCGGCACCTCGCTCCTCCCCCTCCGCTTCGACTGCCCGCCGAGCTGGACGGTGGTGGAGATGGGAAGGCAGTAGGGCGCGCCTTGAGGAACCGTTACTTGAAAATCATCGAGTCCCTGACCTTTTTCAAGTCTGTTCTTAACGATTCGAGCTGACCGGAGGTCAAAGCCGTCGCAGTCACCGCGCTCGAAATACTGTTCATCTCCTGCTCGACCATGTACATGAACCCGCGCTTCTCGAAGATGATCAGTCCACGCACGGAATCGCGCCGCTTGTTCACCTTCACATCGGTGAGCGTAGACCCTTCAGGAATGTTCACGACCGCGAAGTAGGCTCGGCCGTCGCCGTCACCCACGAACTCCTCGTGCACGATCTGCGCGCCCTTCGGCGCGCGGCCGTAAAGGGACGGCCAGATGTACACCTTGAGAAAGCCTTTGTAGGCAGTATCCCGCTCCTCGCCCTTGAAGACCGACTCCGAATCCGCGGGATTGCGGAGGTAGGTGACCGCCCGGAGCTGCCCGAGGTCGGCGAAGAACGTGACTCTCCCACTATCGCTGTCGCTCTTGTCGCTGATCTGCAGACCCTGCCAGCTCGGCAGCGGCACCGTGAAGTTGGCGAGCGGGGATTGATAGGTGTCGCCCGACACCGTCTCTTTCGTACCGGCATTGGCAAACCTGACAACGCTCAGTGACAAGACCGCAACGATCAACAACCAATGGATTTGCTTCAATGCACACCTCCAGAACGGATAGATTGGGTGACTTTCGCCAGGTGTCGAAACGCCACGACTGCCAATGCCGCGAAGAGGATCGCCTGTCCGGCATGGATCCAGAACCAGGCGTCCGCGCCCGCCTCCGCGATCAGCCGCCGAGACCGATCGGCCGGCCATATCAGCGAGAAGAACGTCAGAAGCCCTACGCTGTGGATCAAGATGCCCGGCCGGATCGACTGGGTGAGGTAGGCCGTCACGCCGAGCATGAGGTCAACCAGGAGATAGAAGAGCAGGGTGGGCCAGTTGAAGCCCTGCGTCAGGCCGTGGGGCAGCGCCATTACCAGGCACTGGATTCCGATCGCCGCCGGAACGCCGAATCCGCGCTCCAGGGTTCCCTGGAAGTAACCGCGGAAGCAGGCTTCCTCGGCGACCGCCCCCACCAGAGAAGCCATCGCCAGCGCGAGCGCCACGGTCAGCCAGGGGTACTGCGAGAAGTCCGGGAGGCGATTGCCGTGGATCTTCACGAGCTGGAAGAGCACGATCCAGAGCCCGGCCAGGCTCACCAGCGACAGCGTGCCCGCGAGCAAGGCCCAGGCGAACACGCGACCGGGTACGGGATTCGCCCGGAGGTAGCGGCGGCGCGCTTCCGAGGTACTGCTGGGCCAGCCCTTTCCTCCCAGATACCGCCACATCAGCCATAGGAGGAGAGCCATCGCCGGGATGGCCCAGGGGCCGGCAGGGCTGGTCGCCAGGTTCCGGAGGAGCAATACCGCCCAAACCCCTTGGACCAACATGGAGAGCCCCAGGGCCAGAAGACCGATCCATACGATGGCCTTGAAGCGGCCGCTACCGGTATCGGAATCGCTCATCATAGGTTGGGGACGGGCGCGAAGGCGCTCTACCATCGGTGAGGTTAGCGGAGAGAGGACTCCCGGGGAAGCTTTCCGCCGCCTACCCTGTTGTCGCCTGGGAGGTAGACGAATGACGACACCCCATCTCCGCCCCGCTTTCACCCGCTTCCTCTCGCTCTCGGCGGCTTTCTGCCTCTTCTTACCGGCACTGGCCGGCGCCGCCGGCTCGCCCGACCCCTGGTCGGTGCTCCAGGGGGTGCGCCAGAGCCTCGTGGCCGCCGGGCCGACGGGCGCCCAATTCGTGCAGGTCTACATCCCGGCCGGCTTCACCTCTGGCGAGCAGGAGACCGGCGAGCTCGCCCTGGCCCTCCCCGACTGCCTGCGCTGGGACTACCAGAACCCCTACCCCAAGAGCTTCCTCCTCTGCGGCGGCCTCGTCCATTTCTGGAATCCCGAGGACAAGACCGGCCGCCGCTACGCCATCGACCGCCAGAAGGAGCCGGGTCTCGACCTCCTGCTCCTCGGGGTGGACGACTTGAAGGGCCGCTATCAGGCGACGGCGAAGCAGGGCGAGGCCGGGGTCGAGGTGTCGCTGTCGCCCAAGCGAGCGGTGGCGCCTTCCGGCGTAAAGGGGGAGGAGCTCGCCGACGCCAACTTCGTCGTCGACCCCGCCACACAGCGGCTGGTCCAGGTCTCCTACCACGACCGCCAGGGCAACCTCACCCGCTTCGAGATCAAGTCCTACCGCCCCCTCGGCCGCCGGGGACAGTTCTCGCCCCCCGGCGGCATCCGCTGGGAGGACTGAGGTGTGTGAGAGCCCTCGTACCGCGGCCTGAAGGCGGCTCGTAGGAGACGCGACGCTGCACCTTCGTTATTCAGAAGGGCTTGTCAATTAGCCGGTGCCGGCTCGCTGAGCCGAGCACGGGCCGAATCCCTAGCAGTCAATCTTCAAGGAGGACAAAAAAATGAAGCTCAGATCTGCCGTGTTGGTCCTCGCCTCACTGCTGCTGGCGGCTGGCATTGCCGGCGCCGCGACGTCCCCCGCTGCCTCATCCGACGGCCAGGCCGCCTCCTCCCCCGGGTTTACCCCGATCAGCCTCGACAAGCCGGCGGACTGCGGCTTCAGCGGCTCGACGCCCGCCATTTCCAGGCTCACCCCCGCGCGGTCTCCGCTCTCCATGTACACCTTCACCTGCGGCTCATGCAGCTACAACCCTTGCAAGGGCGCGATCATCGGACAGATTTGCGGCGTCCACGGTAACGTGTACGGCCGCTGTGACAGCCCGTACGGCAACAACTGTGGTTCCGACGACACCGTGTTTCAGTGCCAGTGCTGGTACGGTCCCCTGCCCTGACCAGCGCATCCACCGGGCGGGTAGTGGGGGATTACCCCACTACCCTCTTCCCCCGCCCCGCCGCCGATCGACCTCTCCCGTTACCGCTCACGAGAATCCGTAGGAATTCGGACCATGTGGTCGGTCTGAGCGCGGAGATAGGCGCGGTAGGCAGGGGATAGGGGCTGCCGGAGGAAGCTCGTCGAGGAGCCCGCCCGAGCGGCCCTCTCCCCCTTTCCATATAATGTGGCCCGATGGCCGCCGCCGAGAACTCCTTCGACATCGTCTCCAACGTCGACCTCCAGGAGGTGCGCAACGCCGTCGGGCAGGCGGAGAAGGAGATCGTCAACCGCTATGACTTGAAGAAGTCGGGGGCGGAGTTGGCGCTGACTGGCGAGGAGATGGTGCTGGGCGCCGCCGACGAGTTCTCGCTCGGCCAGGCCCTGGAGGTGCTGCAGACCAAGCTCGTGCGCCGGGGCGTCAACCTCAAGTCGCTGCGCTACGGCAAGATCGAGCCGGCGAGCGGCGGGCGGGTGCGGCAGAAGATCACCCTCCAGCAGGGCATCCCCACCGAGACCGCCAAGAAGGTGGTGGCCGAGATCAAGACGCGCAAGCTCAAGGTCCAAGCGGCCATCCAGGGCGACACCGTGCGCGTCACCGGCAAGAAGCGGGACGACCTGCAGGAGGTCATCGCCGCTTTGAAGGAGCTCGACCTCGACCTCCCCCTGACTTTCACCAACTACCGCTCGACGTGACGAGAGCCGGGACCAGCGCTCGCCTCCTCCGGCTCGCGACCTTTTCAGCCGTCGCGGCTGTGCTCGGCCTGTCGGCCGCGCCCGCCGCCGCGGCGCCCTACGCCAAGGGCGAGCGGGTGCGGGTCAGCGGCGTCGTCACCGACGCCGCCGGCAAGCCGCTCGCCGGCCTGCAGGTGGCCTTGGAGGCCTCGCGGAGCTTCTTCGACATCCGCCAGTTGAAGACCGCCGACAAGGACGTCCGCCGCGCCGTCGCCCTGACCGACGCCAAGGGCGAGTACGCCATCGACTGGCCGTGGGACAACTACTACAACAGCTTCGCGCTGGCGGTGGGGATCCCGGTGCGCAAGGGCGGGAAGGACGAGATGGAGGTGCTCGAGCGCGAGGACGTCACCCCGCGGATCCAGGCGGGGCAGCCGGTGATCGAAGCCCTGGTGGTCAAGAACGCCGCCTACATCGACAAGGTGCGGCAGTTCGTGGCCTCGTTGAAGAGCGCGGACGAGCGCAAGGTCTACGACGAGATGGGGAACCCCGACGAGGTCCGGCGGACCGCCTACGCGGATCACGACGAGGCCTCCTGGTGGTACTTCGAAAGCGGTAGGATGTACCGCTTCCAGAGCGGGAAGCTCGAGCAGGTGGTCCGCTTCGACCCGGTCAAGCCCTTCTAACCCGCCCGCCGCCATGAGAAGCCCCGACTTGGCCGACAACACCGACCTCGCCACCTCCGCGCCACCGCTGTCGCCGGCCCGCTTCCTCGATCTCGTCGGTGACAAGATGGCGGCGGCCGAGGAGATCTTCCGGCGCCACCTCGACTCCGACGTGCCGTTCATCCACCAGGCGGGCGCCTATCTCTCGAACGGCGGCGGCAAGCGGGTGCGCCCCGCCCTCCTCCTGCTGGCAGCGCGCCTCCTCGGCCACGACGGCGAGGAGGAGATCACCTACGCGGCGGTCGTCGAGTTCATCCACACCGCGACGCTCATCCACGACGACATCATCGACCACGCCACCCTGCGCCGCGGCCAGACCACCCTGAACCACCTGTGGGGCAACAACCTGACGGTGCTCCTGGGGGACTGGATCTACACCACGGCCATGCAGATGGCCCTCTCGCACGGCCACTTGGAGGTCGTCCAGCGCCTCTGCGCGGCGACCCTCAAGATGACCGAGGGCGAGCTCCTCGCCTTCGAGCGACTGGGGGCGCCCGACCTCGCAGTCCAGGAGTATTTCGACATCATCGACAGGAAGACGGCCCACCTCTTCGCCGCCGCCTGCTCGATCCCCAGCCTCATCCCCCCCCACCGGCCGGAGGCGGACCCGGTGCTGCAGCGCTACGGCCGCGCGCTCGGGACCTGCTTCCAGCTCGTCGACGACCTCCTCGACTTCACGGCCCGCGAGACCGAGCTCGGCAAGCCGGTGCTCTCGGACCTCAAGGAGGGCAAGCTCACCCTCCCCCTCATCCTCCTTCTGCCGCGGGTGGACGCGGCGCGCCGGCGCCTCGTCGAGACGGTCCTCGAGGACCGCGGCTTCGGCCGGGTGGGGGCGGCGCAGATCCTCGAGCTGGTGCGTGCCGAGGGGACGATCGAGGAGGTCGAGGAGATGGCGGAGGGCTACGCGCGGGAGGCCAAGCGGGAGCTAGAGCTGTTTCCTCCCGGCGACGCCCGGGAGGCGCTCGACTTCGCGCCGGACTTCGTCCTCCACCGGCGATCGTAGCGGCGGCGGCGAGAGCCCCAGCACCCCGGGCACCCCCTTTCCGTCCTCTTCAGCTGGCCGATCTCCCGCCACGAGTGTGGCGGCGCCCGCCGCCCGGGGATCGAGCGGGGTCACCCGCGCCCCGAGGACCCGCTCCATCCCCACCACCACGGCGTAGCGAAAGCGCCGCGGCAGGGCGTCCTCCCACTCCGTGGCGCGGGGCGCGACGATCACCGGCGCGGCGGCGGCTCCCATCGGCAGGGCCAGGGGATTGGCGGCGGTCGGACCGGCGAGGAGGAGGCCGACACCCGGCCGGTCGGCGGGGGCGAGCTCGAGCGTCAGGTAGCCCTCGACCTCGCGGCCCCAGTCGAAGACCTGGCGCCGATCGAGGCGGACGAGGTCGCCGGGGGCGGCGGTCGCGCCGGGCATGGGCTGGAGGTCGCCCGTAAGCGCGGCGAACGTCGGCCGCGGCGGCCCGGACGGGAGCCGCGGCATCCCCCAGCGGCCGGTCGGCGGCAGCGACCAGGAGCGCGCTGCCTTGGCCTCGCCCCAGCCCACCGCCTCGGTCAAGAGCATGGTGCCGCGGAGGAGTCCCGGGTGGGCATGGCGGAAGACCTTCCAGGAGGGGTCGGTCGCCACCAGCGGCCGCCCGCTCCCGGTATCGACGAGGCTGGCCAGGAAGCCCCCTTCGGAGCGCCCGCTTCGCAGCTCGGCGACCAGCCGGTTCGCCCCCGGCAGGAGGAGAGGACCTACCTCGTAGGCATCGAGCGGCGGCGCGGCGACCGGCCCCGGGGCGCAGCGGTCGGAGCCCACCCGCCGGCCGTTCAGGTAGAGGACGTACTCCTCGTCCGCCACCGCCAGCAGGCGCGCCCGCGCCGGCGGGAGGTCGCCGAGGTCGAAATCGCGCGCCGCGTAGAAGGCGACGGGAGCGATCTCCGCCCGCCCGAGGTCCGCCCAGATCCACTCCGCCCGCCCCGTCGGCGCCGTCCGCGCCCGCGCCACCCGGACCCCCCGCGCCGCCAGCGCCAGGGCGAGAGCCGCCAGGGCCAGCACGAGCGTGACCCGCGCGCGGCGGGAAAAAGCAGCGGGAAAGGGCACGGCAGGCAATGTAGCATCCGCCTTCGCCGGTTGACAGCTCCGGGTGCCCTGCCTTACATTGGGTCGTGCACCCCTTGGAAACCGCCCTACCGACCGTGGCGCCGGCTGGCGCCCGGTTTGGCATCGCCGGCACCGGGGGGATCGTCGCCGCCATCCCCGCCCGCTACGCTTCGACCCGTCTCCCCGGCAAGCCGCTCTTGCCCATCGCCGGCCGGCCGATGATCGAGCATGTCTACCGCCGGGTGGCGGCGGCGCGGGGGCTGGAGCGGGTGGTGGTGGTTACCGACGACGAGCGCATCGCGCGGACGGTCGAGGGCTTCGGCGGCCATTGGGAGCTCACCCCCTCCGAGTGCGCCAGCGGCACCGACCGCATCGCCCACGCCGCCCGCGGCTGGCAGGCGAGGGCGGTGGTGAACGTCCAGGGCGACGAGCCGCTGATCGACCCGGAGGCGGTGTCGCAGATCGCCGAGCACCTGGCGGAGCACCCGGAGGACGAGATGGTGACGCTCGCCGCGCCGGCGGAGGCCGACGAGGTCGCCAGCCCGCATGCCGTCAAGGTGGTGCTCGACCTCGCCGGCCGCGCCCTTTATTTCAGCCGCGCGCCAATTCCCTACCCGCGCCAGGAGGAGGGCGCCCGCCCCCTCAAGCACCTCGGGATTTACGGCTACCAGCGGGAGGCGCTCCTGCGGCTCGCCGGCCTCGCGCCCTGCCCGCTCGAGACCCGCGAGTCGCTGGAGCAGCTGCGGGCGCTCGAGAACGGCATCGCCATCCGCGTGCTGGTGGTCGCCCGCGGCGCCTCCGGCGTCGACACCCGGGAGGACCTGGAGCGCGTCGAACGGATCTTGGAGCGCAACCGACCCACGACCTGACGGAGAGCGAAAGACATGGCGACCAAGTTCATCTTCATCACCGGCGGCGTGGTTTCCTCCCTGGGCAAGGGGGTGGCGGCCTCTTCGGTCGGGGCGATCCTCGAGGCGCGCGGGTTTTCGGTCACCCTGATGAAGTTCGATCCCTACATCAACGTCGATCCCGGCACCATGTCGCCCTATCAGCACGGGGAGGTCTTCGTCACCGACGACGGCGCCGAGACCGATTTGGACCTCGGCCACTACGAGCGCTTCACCCACACCCTGACCAGCAAGCGGCACAACTTCACGACCGGCAAGATCTACGAGTCGGTGATCGACAAGGAGCGGCGGGGCGACTACCTGGGCAAGACCGTGCAGGTGATCCCGCACATCACCGACGAGATCAAGGAGGCCATGCGCCGGGTGGCCGACGACCACGACGTGGTGATCGTCGAGATCGGCGGCACGGTGGGCGACATCGAGTCGCTGCCGTTCCTGGAAGCCATCCGCCAGTTCCGCCAGGAGCTCGGGCGCGGCAACGCCGTCAACATCCACTTGACCCTGGTGCCCTACATCGCCGCCGCCGACGAGCTCAAGACCAAGCCCACCCAGCACTCCGTCCGCGAGCTGCGCGAGATCGGCATCTCGGCCGACCTCCTGCTCTGCCGCGTCGACCGCGCGCTCCCCGACGACATGAAGCGGAAGATCGCCCTCTTCTGCAACCTGGAGCCGCGGCAGGTGATCGCGGCGCGCGACGTCTCGACCATCTACGAGGTGCCGCTCATGTTCTGCCGCGAGGGGCTGGACGACATCCTCCTCGAGCTCCTGAACCTCCCCCACTACGACCGCGACCTGTCGCGCTGGGAGAGCCTGGTGGCGCGCATCAAGAACCCCAAGCACCGGGTGCGGGTGGGGATCGTCGGCAAGTACGTGGAGTTCCCCGACGCCTACAAGAGCCTCAACGAGGCCCTCCTCCACGGCGGCATCGCCAACGACTCCGCGGTCGAGCTGGTCTACGTCAACGCCGAGGGGGCCGAGGCCGGGAGCTGGCCGCGCGAGATCTTCGAGGTCGACGCCCTGCTGGTGCCCATCGGCTTCGGCCGCCGCGGCACCGAGGGGAAGATCCGCGCCATCCGCTACGCCCGCGAGCACAAGGTGCCGTTCTTCGGCATCTGTCTGGGGATGCAGTGCATGGTGATCGAGTACGCCCGGAACGTCTGCGGCATCAAGGACGCCACCTCCTCGGAGTTCGACCCGGAGACCGAGCAGGCGGTGATCTACAAGCTGCGCGACCTCCTGGGCGTCGAGGAGATGGGCGGCACCATGCGCCTGGGGGCCTACCCCTGCCGCTTGAAAGAGGGGACGCTCGCCCGGCAGATCTATGGAGTCGCCGAGATCAGCGAGCGCCACCGCCACCGCTACGAGGTCAACCAGAAGTACCTGCCGGCGCTCGTCGAGCACGGCCTCGTCGTCTCCGGCCTGTCGCCGGACGGCAAGTTCGTCGAGATGGTCGAGCTGCCCGATCACCCCTGGTTCCTGGGCTGCCAGTTCCACCCCGAGTACAAGTCGAAGCCGACCGAGCCACACCCGCTCTTCGTCTCCTACATCGCGGCGGCCCTGGCGGAGAGGGCCGAGAGGGAGCGCGGGCTCCCCGCCGAGCCCGAGGCTGCCCCCGCGCGCCGGCTGGCGGAAGCCCCCGCGGCGAGGCTGGCCCAGCTGCCCTCGGAGGTTCCGTCCGAGCTCGCGGTGGAAGGCTGACCCTCTCCCCGGCCGCTTAGAAGCTCGTCGACAGGCTCAGGATCGCGTAGCGAGTCTTGAGCTTCGGCCCGGCCAGGCCGGTCGCCGGCAGCACCGCCGAAAAGCCGCGGTTCCAGTGGTGCTCGGCCTTGAGCACCAGGCCGGGGCGGAGGGTGTAGCTCACGCCCAGGGCGCGGTCCATGTCCTGGTCGATGCCCTGGGGCAGCTCCTGGAGCGAGACGTGAGAGCCTTCGGCCTGGAGGTTGGCGGTGAGCTTGTCGGTGAGCCGGTAGCCCACGTGGACGTAGCCGGAGTCGACCTTGGCGTCCGCGGTGTGACGGTACTTGTACTCGACGTGGGTCACCAGGCGGCGGTAGGTTCCCTCCACCGACAGGTGATAGCTCCGCGAGGGTGAGACGATCGGCCCCCCCTCCTCCTCTTTCACCACCTTGTAGTCCATCTCCCCGGCGCTGATCTGCAGCCCCGGCAGCGGGGTGTCGAGGCGCAGCTCGACCCCCACCGTATTCCGCGCCTTGGACCTGAACACTCCCTCCAGCTCGGACGCCACGAACTCCCAGTTGCCGAAATAGGCGTC
>DATNKQ010000313.1:0-3202 GCA_035603315.1 Thermoanaerobaculia bacterium | reverse complement strand
GGGCTTCGCCGCGGCGCGGCCGGCGATGCGGCCGAAGGTGGCTCCCGAAACGAGGCCGGTGCCGGCCGGATAGTTGTCGTAGAACAGGCCGCCGATCATCTCCCCGCAGGCGAAGAGGCCGGTGATCGGCCGCCAGTCGGTGCCGATCACCTGGGCGTTCTCGTCCACACGCAGGCCGCCGAAGGTGAAGGTGATGCCGCCGGTGGCGGAGTAGGCGTAGTAGGGCGGCTTTTCGAGCTTGGTCGCCCAGTTGGTCTTCTCAAGCGCGAGGCCGCTGGTGGCGAGCCCGTCCTTCTTGGTGGGGTCGAAGCCGTCGTTGGCGTGCTTCGCGGCTGCGTTGTACTGGTGCAGCGTGCGGATCGCCTGCGCCTTGTCGTCAATGTCGAGCTGGGCGACGAGGTCCTCTAGCGTGTCGGCCGTGATCGGCTCGCTGGTGGCGTAGCGCGGCTCGAGCAGGTGGACGACCTGGGAGTCGAAGATCTGGTAGGCCTTGGCGCCGGGTTCGGCGAGGATAGCGCGGCCGTACTTGGCGTAGGTGAACATGGCGCCGTCCTCCCCTTCGTCGACGAAGCGGTGGCCCCGGCGGTTGATCATGACGCCGTAGAGGTAGCTGAGGCGGTTGCTTCGGTCGGTGAGTTCGCGCGGGGCGAAGTTGCCCCAGTCGGCGGAGATGGGGGTGGCGTGGCAGCCGCTCCATTGGCCCCAAGGCATAGCGCCGATGGCCATAGCCATGCGCAGGCCGTCGCCCTGATTGTGCGGGGTGCCGCGCACCTTGGCGCCGCCGACCAGCGGACCGATGTGCTGGGTGCGCATCTGCACGTTGGCCTCGAAGCCGCCGCAGCCGAGGATGACGGCTCGGCCGTGGAAGTCGGCGACGCCGTCGTCGTCGCGCACGCGCACGCCGCTGGCGTGACCACGGCCATCCTGCAGGATGGCGGTGACGGCGGCACCGTAACGGATCTCGATGCCCATCTTCTCGGCGGTCGCGAACCAGCCCCGCGAGAGGCCAACGCCTTCGTGCGCGGCGCGCACGACGAGGCCGCGAGCCCAGATGATCTTGTTGCCCTTGCGCACGCCGGTAAGGCTGGTGGCCGGCTCCATGCGGATGTTGCCGACGCGGTTCATCCAGAACACGGTGTCTTTGGAGTTCTGCACCAGGATGCGGGACAGCACCGGGTCGGTCTGGCCGGACGTGACCCGCATCAGGTCACCGTGGAAGTCGTCGAAGGTGTAGGGCTGTATGCCGTCGTAGAAGTCTTCTATCTCGTCTTCGACGCCGGGCAGAAGAGGGCCGATCTCCCGCGGGTCGTCGAAGGCGAAGCGCAGCACGCCGCCACTCCAGTGCGTGTTGCCGCCGCGCATCTCGCGGGGGGCTTTTTCGAGCACCACGACGCATTCGGCCCCGTTCTCCCTGGCGGAGACCGCGGCAGCCAGGGCGGCGTTGCCGGCGCCGACGACGATGACGTCATATTCGGTCATGAGTGCTTCTCCGAACCGGGGGATGGGGCTTCACTGCGCAGCAGGGACGCAAGGTGCGCGGCTGTGTGGTTTTCCAAGGTCAAGACCGCGTCGCGGATTCGTTCGGCGTTATCGCGGGGAATAACGAGGGTGGCGGAGGCCAGGAACTTGCGGGAAATGCCGTCGGTGTCGAGGGCCCGCTCGCCGGCGCCGCTGTTGACGCGGACGTGACGGTAGAGGGTGCGGCCGTCGCGGAGGTGGAGGCGGACGCCGCCCGAGAAGAAGGTGGGGAAGGCGGACTCCGGGTCGATCGTGCAGGTGACGCGGGCGGCGAGGTCGAGGACGGCCGGGTCCTTCAGCGCCGTGGGCATCAGGTCCGCGAGGCCGAAGGCGCCCTTCAGCAGGCAGGTGGCGACGACGAACTGGGCGCTGAACTTGGCCTCGTATTCGTTGGTGGGACGGATTTTGGCGTCGTGTGGTTCGGCGACGATGGGCATTGTGTCGCGTGGCAGAAGGGCCTCGGCGCGGACGATGTCGGCGCAGTCGATCTGCTGGTGCAGCTCGATAGCCGCGTCGGCGCAGCCGTGGATGAAGTGGCAGACTGGGTAGGGTTTGACGGCGGTCTCGGCGAGATCCCAGACGGACCCCAGGGTGGTGAGTTCGGCCGGCAAGTCGATGGGCGCCGGAGGGTGCTGGAGGTGGGAGTCGAAGAAGCCGAACTTGCCCTCATAAGGGCGGGTGGGAGCCTTGAAACCGTGCTGGGCCAAGCGGGCGGCGGTGATGCCGGCAACGGCGGCCCAGCCGGGGTGCATGCGCTTGGTCCAGGCGCCTTCCTCCAGGAAGACCTGGACCCCGGAAGCGGTGCTGGCGGCGATGCCTTGGGCGGCGACAATGGCCTCGGACGGGAGATTGAGCAGGCGCGCGGCGACGACGCTGGCGCTGAAATGGGCAACGACGCCGGTGGCATGAAAGCCGGTGTGGTGGAAGCCACCTTTAGCTGCTGCGCCGACACGGATCGCGGTTTCCATCCCCGCGGCGTAGGCCACCAATAGGACACGGCCGTCGACATCCAGCTCCTCGCCGAAGGTGAGCGCGGTGGGCAGGCAGGCGGCTGTGGCGTGGATAATGCTGGCCAGGTGGGTATCGTCGAAATCTAGCCCGTGGATCAACATGCCGTTGACGAGCGCGGCGTCGCGGACCGGCAGGCGGTTGGCGCGGCCGATGACGCTGCACCGGCCGACCCCGCCGAGCGCGGTGGCGCCGGCCAGGGCGGCGTCCGAGAAGCCGTAGGCGTTCGAGGCAATGCCGCAGCCAAGCGCATCGAGAATCAGGAGCTTGGCCCGCTCCAGGACGGCAGCCGGGATGTGCTCGAAGGTGAGCCCGCAGGCGAACTCGCCCAGGGTGCGGGCCGGCGTGGATGTTGCGGGCAGGTTATCCAGCATGTGCTTTCCTCGGTTCGGGGTTGGGGGGTTCGTATTCGACCGCAACGCTCGGCCATTCACGAAATCGTCACCCCGCTGTCCACCGGATACACATGCCCGGTGACCATCCGCGATTCCTCCGAAGCCAGGAACACCGCCATATTGGCGATGTCCTCGGGCTCGATCAGCCCCACCAGATGCGCCGCCGCGAGCTTTGTCACCCGCGGATTGCCCGCTTCAAGCCGGCCGCGTACCCGGTCGGTCATAGTCGCGGACGGGGCGATCGCGTTGACTCGCACTCTCTGGGGCGCGAATTCAACCGC
>DATNKQ010000288.1:0-4651 GCA_035603315.1 Thermoanaerobaculia bacterium | reverse complement strand
GCGGCGCGCGGCTTCGTGGACTGCGAGCACGTCGTTGCCGTCGACCGTCTCGCCGGGGATCCCGTACGCCGCGGCGCGGTCGGCGAGGCATTTCGCCGCCGTCTGCTTTCGGAAGGGCGTCGAGTAGGCCCAGCCGTTGTTCTCGGCGATCAGCACGAACGGCACGTGGAGCACGGCGGCGAGGTTGAGCCCCTCGTGGAAGTCCCCCGTCGAGGTGCCGCCGTCGCCGATGTAGGTCAGGGCCACGAGGTCCTTCCCGAGCATCCGCCCGCCCAAGGCGATCCCCGCCATCACCGGGATCAGCGCCCCCAGCATGGAGATCGGCGCCACCAGGCCGCGCGAGAGGTCGCCCCAGTGGGTGTTGGCGTCCTTGCCGCCGCTCGGGCCGTCCGCCTTCGCCATGTACTGCATCATCACCTCGCGCGGCTGCACGCCGCGCACCAGCATGGCCCCCAGGTTGCGGATGAGCGGGCCGAGCATGTCCTGCGGAGCCAGGGCGTAGGCGCTCCCCACCGAGGTCGCCTCCTGGCCGCGGCTGGAGTAGAGGCCGCCCACCACCTTGCCCTGCCGGTAGAGGTTGCCCAGCCGCTCCTCGACCATGCGGTTGAGCTTCATGAAGCGGTAGAGCTCCAGCTGCCGCGCGGCGTCGAGCGAGGTCTTGGCGAGGGGATCCTCCCCCGCTTCCGGCGGCGCCGGGTGCAGCGGCCCCCAGTTCTTGCTCAGCTTGGCCATGGGCGTCCTTGTCGTCGGCTAGCTCGTCCGCTAGAAGTGGATCGCGTGCCCCCAGGCGGCGTGGGCCGCCTCCATCACCGACTCCGAGAGGGTGGGATGGGCGTGGATGGTGCGGAAGAGCTGCTCGTCGGTCGCCTCGGTCGACAGCGCCACGCAGGCCTCGGCGATGAGGTCGGTGGCGTGCGGGCCGATGATGTGGACGCCGAGGAGCTCGTCGTACTTGGTCTCCCGCACGGTCTTGACGAACCCGGTCGTCCGCCCCAGGATCGCCGCCTTGGCGGAAGCGGCGAACGGGAACTTGCCGACCTGGACCGCGAAGCCGCGCTCCTTCGCCTTGGCCTCCGTCAGGCCGGCGCTCCCCACCTCCGGCTCGCAGTAGGTGCAGGAGGGGATGTGGTCGTAGTTGATGGGGCGCACCGGCTGGCCGGCCATGTGCTCCACGGCGAGGATCCCCTCGGCCGAGGCGACGTGCGCCAACCAGGGGGTGTTGACGACGTCGCCGATGGCGTAGATGTGCGGCACCGCCGTCTGCATCAGGCCGTTGACCTGCACGTAGCCGCGGTCGAGCTTTATACCCAAAGCCTCCAGGCCGATGTCCTCGGTCACCGGCCGCCGCCCCACCGCCGACAACAGCAGCTCGGCTTCGATGTCAGGCTTCCCTTCCAGCTGAACGCGGACTCCGGTCTCCGTCCGCTCCACCCCGGAGAGCTTGGTGCCGGCGAGCACCGTGATCCCCCGCTTGCGGAGCGCCTTCTGCAGCTCCGCCGAGACCTCCTCGTCCTCGATGGGCAGGATGCGCGGCAGCATCTCGACGAGCGTCACCTTGGTGCCGAAGGAGCAGAACATGGAGGCGAACTCGGTGCCCACGGCCCCCGCCCCCAGGACCACCAGCGAGGCCGGCACGCGCTCCATCACCAGGATGTGGTCGGAGTTCAAGATGCGCTCGCCGTCGGCCTTGGCGGTGGGGACGTCGCGCGGCACCGAGCCGGTGGCGACGATGACGTGCTTCGCCTGATGCCGGGTGACGCCGGCCTCGCCAGCGATCTCCACCTCGTGCGCCGAGACCAGCCGGCCGCGGCCGTGCAGGCCGGTCGCCTTGTACTTCTTGAACAGACCCTCGATGCCGCGGGCGTTCTTGTCGACCACCTTGCGCTTGCGCTCGTGCGCCTTGGCGACGTCGAGCGCCGGCGCCGCCACCTGGATGCCGAGGTCGCCGGCGTCGCGGATCTCGTCGAGCACCGCGGCCGTGTGCAGCAGCGCCTTGGTGGGGATGCAGCCGCGGTGGAGGCAGGTGCCGCCGAACTTGGGGTCCTTCTCGACCACCGCCACCTTCATCCCCAGCTGGCCGGCGCGGATCCCGGCGACGTAGCCGCCGGGGCCGCTGCCGATGATGATGAGGTCGAACTCTTGGTCGGCCATCCGATCTCCCGTCTCCTTCTCTCAGATCTCCGTTGGAAGGGGCTCGTCCTTCGCCCGCGCCCCCCACAGGTGGGGGCGCTACCCGGACAATGCCCGGGCCGGCTGCGGCTCGCGCTCCGGCACGGCGACCGGCGCCGCCCGGAAGCGGCCCGGCTTCTCCTCGACGATCCGCGCCAGCGGCACCTCGGCGTCGTGCTCGAAGATGCCCAGCCAGCCCTCTTGGGCGGCCCGCGGGATCCACTGCTTCTTGGTCTCCAGAGTGGTCATGGGATAGAGGTCGTAGCCCATGATCCAGGGGTAGGGCACGTGGGCGGTGGTGGGGATGAGGTCGGCCCAGAAGACCGCCTTCTCGCCGGCCCCGCCCGCCCCGCAACCGTCCAGGAGGACGATGCACATGTCGGCGTTGTGGCCCGGCGCGCGCACGGCCCGCACCCCCGGCAGCGGCTCGGCCTCCTCGCCGAAGAGCTCCACCCGGCGGGCTGCGAAGAGCGGCTCCCAGTTGCGCGGGTCGTAGCTCGCGCGGTCGCGCTCGTTGGGGTGGCGGGCGTGCTCCACCTCGCCGGCCGAGAGCCAGTAGGTCGCCCGCGGGAAGGTCGGCACCAGCCGCCCCCCCTCCTCGCGGGTGCTCCAGCCGCAGTGGTCGAAGTGGAGGTGGGAGAGGAGCACGTGGGTGACGTCCCCCGGCTCGTACCCCGCCGCCCGGATGGCGTCCGGCAGCCGCGGCCCTGCCTCGATGCCGAAGATCTGGCGGAACTTGTCGTCGTTCTTGTCGCCGATGCCGGCGTCGATGAGCAGCAGGTCCCGGCCCCGCGCCACGAGGATACAGTTGGTGCCCATGCGGATGCGGTTCCGGTCGTCGGGGACCTTCTGCTGCTCCCACAGCGTGCGCGGCACGACGCCGAACATCGCCCCGCCGTCGAGGCGGAACCCGCCGTCGCTCACCAGGGCCAGCTCGAGATCCCCCAGGCGCATCATGAAAACAAGTCTATCCGATCGGTGCTACTGCTTCGGGGCCGCCGGCTCCTCGTGGTGCTCCCCACCCGCGACCGCCGCCTGCACCATGCCGCGGTACTTCTCCGGCGTGATCTGGGGGAGCTGCTTCACGAAGGCGACGATCGCCCACTCCTCGCGCTGCTCGTGGGTGGGACCGAAGGCCGGCATCCCCGTCATCTTGATGCCGTTGTGGACGATCCAGTAGATGCGCGCCGGCGAGAGCTCCTTCGCGGAGTCGACGAGGTCGGGCGGGGCCGGGTTCAGGCCCATGCCGATCTCCGAGGCCTTCACGCCCGGGGCGCCGTGGCAGGTGACGCACATCTCCTGGTAGTGCTCGAAGCCGAGTTGGATCTGCGCCGGATCGTTGAGCGGCGGCGCCTGGATGCCCGCCGAGTGCCGGAGGGCTGACTTGTCCGCCACCTTGCCGAGGAAATTGTCGACGATCCCACCCTCAGGGGTCGTGGCCGCCACGTTGTAAGCCCCCGACCAGGCGAGAATCAAGCCGCCGGCCGCACCGAGGATCGCGATCACGCCGACGACGGCGAGAAACGTTTTCATTTCACCCCCTCCTCCCGGTAGAGTTCTTCGGGGGCCGGACCAGCCGGCCCGGCGGGATCATGCCACGACCCGGGCGCCGCTGAAAGGACGCGAGGGAGCCGAGATGCCGGAGACCGAGACGCCCGGAGCGGGGGGAGAGCTCGCCATCGTCCTCTCGGGCGGCGGCGCGCGCGGCGCCTACCAGGTGGGGCTCCTGCGCTTCCTGGCGCGGCATTTTCCGCAGCTGCGCTTCCCTATCATCACCGGCGTCTCGGCCGGCGGCGTCAACGCCGCCTTCCTGGCCTCCCACCCGGGGCCGATCGCCGAGTCCGCCCATGAGCTCTCGGAGGTCTGGCGCCGCCTCACGGCCGACGACATCTTCCGCGTCGACTCCCCCTCGCTCGCCCGCAGCCTCGTCCGCTGGGCCACCCACCTGGTCTCTGGCGGCAGCTCCATGGCTCCGGAGATCCGCGGCCTCCTCGACACCCATCCGCTCCGCGTCACCGTCGAGCGCTCGGCGCCAACCGTCGATGGCGAGATCATCGGCATCGGCAAGAACCTCGAGCGCGGCCGGTTGAAGGCCATGGCCCTGACCGCCCTCAACTACTCGACGGGGGAGACCGTCACCTGGATCCAGGGCGGCGAAGGCGTGCCACCGTGGAGCGAGGGACAGCGCTGCACCCTCCGCGCCCGCATCACCGTCGAGCACGTCATGGCGTCGGCCGCCCTGCCGCTCATGTTCCCCGCCATCCGCCTGGGCGACTCCTGGTACGGCGACGGCGGCGTGCGCCTCTTCACGCCGCTCGTCCCTGCCCTCCGCCTGGGGGCCACCCGCATCCTCGCCATCTCCCCGCACTACCAGCAGAGCCACCGCGAGGCCGCGCCGCCGCCGCACACCGGCTACCCGCCGCCGGCGCAGATCCTCTCGCATCTCCTGAACTCCATCTTCGTCGACGTCCTGGAGCAGGAC
>DATNKQ010000267.1:0-2279 GCA_035603315.1 Thermoanaerobaculia bacterium | reverse complement strand
CCGCGCGCCGCGGCTTTCGCCCTCGTCAGCGAGGCCCGCTCGGCGGGGCTGACCGCCCAGATGGACCTCGGGGGTCGCTCCCTGAAGGGCCAGCTCGGTCACGCAAACGCCCTGGGCGCGCGCTTCGTCGCGATCGTGGGGGAGACGGAGACGGCGCTGCGGGACATGCAGACAGGCAGCCAGCAGCCGCTGAGCACGGACGCCGTTGTGCACGCGGTGCTCCGCGGTCAGCACGATCTCTGACCGTACGGCGCTCGACTCAACCGTCCCGCGCCGCATTGACCATGGCGTCCAAGCCGTCCAACGCTTTTTTCGCCGTTCAACTTTTCCGGCGAGATGCCGAAGGAGAGGGAGATGGCTCAGATCTCCCGTCCGTTTCAGATCGCCCTGGTCGCCTTCGGCCTGCTGGTCGCGGTGTGGTTCTTCGCCCTGCACGGCCATTCCAGCACGAGCAGTTCAGGCTCCACGCCGGCCACCCCGGCCGCGCCGGCTGCGCCGGCGGCGCCCTCAGCAGCGGCACAGACCGGAAAAGCGGCGGCTCCGAGCGGCGTCTACCACGGCTCCGCCCCCGGTGTGAGCGGCCTGACCCGCGCGATCGAAAAAGCCCACGGAGCCGTGGCCACCTCCCAGCAGAACGCCAAACAACTTCAGGAAAAATCCGCCCAGGCCTCGAGCGCCTCCCCGGGCGGCGCCGCTTCGCCTGCCTCGCCCGCCGCCAAAGCGCCGGCGAGCACCCATGCCGGAGCCACGGCCACCGCGGCCCCCAAGGCGCCCGCCGCCGCCTCCACACAAGCGACCCGAGCCGCCGGTCAGTCGAAGGCCGCCGAAGCGCGGACGGGCCCACAGGGGATACCCGCCCGGCAGGCGCTCGTGGAACGGGCTCTGAAGGAAGGGAGGATCGCGGTCATCCTCTTCTGGAATTCCAAGGGCACCGACGACGTCTCCGTCATGAAGGAACTGCGGCTGCTCGAGGCGGTCCACCGGCTCATCCGGCCCGTCGCCGGAACTCCGGCCGAGCGTCGCGTCCTCTCAGGGTCCGGTCTGGAAGTCGATAAGAAGTTCGCGACCTTCGTCGCGCCGGCAAACCAGGTCACCTCCTTCGGCAGCATCACACGGGGCGTGCAGGTGTTCGGCACGCCGACGCTCCTCGTGATCAACAAGAGCGGGCAGGTCACCAAGTTGACCGGCCTCACCGACGCATACGCGATCGAGCAGACGATCGACGAAGCACGGCGCTTCTAGCCGTACACTCGCTCGGGTGAGGACCGCTCCCGAGAACTTGATCCATCACCTCGAATGTCCGCTCGGACGCGGCCATTCACCCGAGCACGCCTCAACGGGCGCGGCCGGAGGGGCGGCCTGTGGCGACTTGATCCGCATCTCCCTCGAAGTGGACCCCGACAGCCCTGAGGGGCGGGTGCGGGACGCCGGCTTCGACGCGAGCGGTTGCGGGGCAAGCATTGCCGCGGGCAGCGCCGCCGTCAGCCTGATCCGCGGCAGCTCGCTCCTGGAGGCGGCGCGGATCGGCGCCTGCGAGATAGACCGCGAGCTCGGCGGCCTCAGCGAGGCCAAGCGCCACGCCGCCGAGCTTGCCGCCGACGCCCTTCACCGTGCCCTCGGGGGCGCCGCGCGTGAGAGCGCTGCCATCGAGCCACGGACAGGGCGCACCCTTGTTGCCATGAGCGGGGGAGTCGACAGCGCCGTCGCCGCCCTCCTGGTCGCGCGGGACGGCGCCGAGGCCGTCGCCGTGACGCTCGAGCTGTGGGCGGACCCGGAGAACGATGGCGAGCACAGCTGCTGCTCGGCCCAGGCCGTCCGCGGCGCCAGGGAGCTGGCGCACGGGCTGGGGCTGCCCCACTTCTCCATCGACCTGCGTGCGGAGTTCCGGGCGGGCGTCGTCGAGGGATGGCTCTCCGACCACGCCTCCGGCCTGACCCCCAACCCCTGCGTGCGCTGCAACGGGAACGTCCGCCTCGACGCGATGATCGAGCTCGCCGACCGTCTCGGCTGCGAGGCGCTCGCCACCGGACACTACGCCCGCGTGGAGCGTGCGCCGGACGCCGACAGCGAGGGGCCGCTGCTGCGGATGGCCGCCGACGAGCGCAAGGACCAGAGCTACGTCCTCTCGGCCCTCGACCCGGAGTCCCTGACCCGGCTTCGCTTCCCGCTCGGGGACATGCACAAGCCGGAGGTGCGCGCGCTGGCCGAGCGGGCCGGCCTGGCGGTCGCCCGCAGGCGCGACTCCCAGGACCTCTGCTTCCTGGCCGGGACCCGCCACG
>DATNKQ010000259.1:0-2770 GCA_035603315.1 Thermoanaerobaculia bacterium | reverse complement strand
CCCGGCGGAGACGCAGTCGACGCAGATCGGCGGCGCGGACTTCCCCGTGCCGTTCGACTTCGGCTGGCTGTTCCTGGACCTGAACACGACCGTCGCGGCGGCCGGCAGCAACCCGCCGGAGGATCCGTCGGCGGCCCAGGCCTGGGTGGAGATCGTGATGAGCGCCGAGGGCCGGTACAGCGTCGGCTTCGACGCCATCAAGCTCGACAGCGCCTGCACCGCGAGCCATTTCGTCCCGTAACCCGGGGCGAGCCGTAGATCGCTTGTTGGAGGGGGCCCGGCTGTCAAGCCGGGCCCCTCGGTTCGGGTCCTGCTCTATGATGAGCAGGCCATGGCCATCGACCCGCAGCCGCGCCTCGAGATCGTCGCCCATCGCGGCGCCGGCAAGGATTATCCAACTCCGGTGGCCCTCCAGGCGCATCGGCCGGCGGCGCCGCCGGAGAACACCCTGCCCGCCTTCGCGTGGGGCTGGGCGCACGGCCGGGCGTGCGAGCTCGACGTCCACTTGACCCGCGACCGCAAGATCGTCGTCATCCACGACTCCACCACCGGCCGCACCTGCGACCGCGACGTGAGCGTGGGAGGGACGAGCCTCGCCGACCTGCGCCAGCTCGACGCCGGCGTCAGGAAGGGGCCGCTGTGGAAGGGCATCCGCCTGCCGACCCTGCGCGAGGTCCTCGACGCCATGCCGCCCGCCGGCCGCCTCTACATTGAGGCGAAGAACGGCCCCGCCATCGTCGCGCCCCTCCTCGCCGAGGTCGACGCCGCGGGCAAGGGGCCGGACCAGGTGATCTTCATCAGCTTCAGCATCGACACCATCGGAGCGATCAAGCGCGCTCGACCGGAATTCACCTGCTACTGGATCCTCGTCTTCGAAGAGCTGAAGCCCGGCATCTGGCGAGCGGGTTACGACCGGACGGAAGACGACAACCTGACCTTCCGCACCGTCTGGCAGCAGCCGGTCGACTACGCGGAGCTGATCGCGCTGGCGCAGAACGACGGCTGCCGGCTCGACGGCCTGGACGTCAGCTATCAGCAGCCCGACGACTTCGCCGCCGCCATGCGCCAGGCGGGGATGCCGTGGGGCGCCTGGACGGTCGACGACGGCGACGTCGCGGTCCGCATGGCGAGGCAGGGCGCCATCCAGATCACCAGCAACTGCGCCGAAGACGTGCGCGACGCGCTGGCCTACGCGCATTTGCCTTCGACCGGGCGATAGCTGGCGGGCGAGCCCCCGAGCGGGCCTTCGCCCGAGAGCAGGAGGAGCCGATGTCCAGCCACGGAGATCCCTTGAGCCGGCGCGAGTTCAATCGTCTGCTGGCCCTCGCGGCACCGACCCTTGCCCTCGCCGATCCCTCCCGGCCGGCCGTGCCGGCCGCGGCCTCCCCGCGCGGGATCCTCGAGCTGCGATTGCTGGCGACCGATCTTCCCGCGCAGCGCGACTTCTACCGCCAGAAGCTCGGCCTTCCCGTAGTGGAGGAAGGCGCGGAGCGGATCGTCGTCCAGGCGGGTGGGACCCGGCTGATCTTCCTGCCGGCGCGGCCGGAGCACGGCAGGCCCATGTACCACTTCGCGTTCAATATCCCGGAGAACAAGCTGGACCTCGCCCGGCGGTGGCTCGGCGAGCGCACTCCGCTGGCCGTCAGCCCCGGTGGCCAGGAGGTCTTTCACTTCCCGACCTGGAATGCGCATTCGATCTACTTCTACGACGCGGTGGGCAACCTCGGGGAGCTCATCGCGCGGCACAATCTCCCCAACGCCACCCCCGGGCCGTTCTCGGAGCGGGAGATCCTCTACGCCAGCGAGATCGGCCTGGTGGTCGACGACGTGGCGCGCGAGGTGGCGGCGCTGCGGACCGGGCTGGGTCTCGAAGCCTACCGGCCGGGCTCGCCCGAGCTGGTGCCGGTGGGGGACGAGCACCGCCTGCTCATCGTCGTTCCGCGGGGCCGCCCGTGGATGGGCAGGACGCCGGCGAGCGTCTACCCCACGGTCGCGCGCTTCGCCGGCGCGCCCGAGGCCCGCTACGCCGTCGCCGGCTTCCCCTACGAGGTGTCGCTCGCCGCGCCGTGAAGCGGCGCCCGGGGGCTGGAAATAGAAGCGGGCAAGCCAACGTTCCGCTGCAGGTAGCCCGACATCTAGAGGCCCATCATGTCCATCCGCGCCGTCAAGCAGCTCTCGCAATCCACGCCGACAATGGAAGGTGCCGGGGTCCGCCTGCGCCGCGCCTTCGGCTTCGGCGATAGCGGGGATTTCGATCCCTTCCTCCTCCTCGACGACTTCCGCAACGACCGGCCCGAGGACTACCTGAAGGGCTTCCCCTGGCATCCGCACCGCGGCATCGAGACCATCACCTACGTGCTCTCAGGCACCGTCGAGCACGGCGACAGCCTGGGCAACCGGGGCGCGCTCGGCGCCGGCGACGTGCAGTGGATGACCGCCGGCCGCGGCATCCTCCACCAGGAGATGCCGAAGGGCGACCGCGAAGGCCGCATGCACGGCTTCCAGCTGTGGGCGAATCTGCCCTCGACCCTCAAGATGACCGCCCCGCGCTATCAGGACGTGACCTCCGCCGACATCCCCGAGGTCACCGACGACGACGGCACCAAGGCGCGCGTCGTCTGCGGCACCTTCTGGCGCGTCACCGGGCCGGTCGACGGCATCGCGGCGGAGCCCAGCTACCTCGACGTCTGGGTGCCGCCGGGCGTCCGCAAGAGCCTGCCGGTCGAGACTTCACGCCACGCCTTCGCTTACGTCTTCGCGGGCTCGGGGA
>DATNKQ010000238.1:0-2399 GCA_035603315.1 Thermoanaerobaculia bacterium | reverse complement strand
CCTTCGGCCCGGCGGCGCTTCCCCTCTCGCCGGCCGCGACGTCGCCGCTCCCGGAGCCCGCAGCCACCTGCAGCCAACACGTCTGCAACCTCTGCGTGCAGTCGGGCGGGTACTGCACGAACATCCCGTACTGTCACTGCGTGGACTGACCAGGACGACGCGGTCCCAAGGCGACGGGCCGGGAGTATTGCGCCGGGGCTGAGACTACTAGTCCGGCGCGATCTGGGTGCCCTGCGCCGAGACCAGGCGCCAGCGACCCTGCTGCTCGACGAAGACGTGGGTGTAGCGGCTGCTGGCCGCGAAGGGGGTTTCGCCGAAGCTGCCGTGCATCTGCGTGCGGCCGGTGACGACGGCCGTCCCTCCGTAGAAGCGCACGCGGGCCTCGGCGGGCTCGATGGCCTCGAACTTGAGCTGGCCGGAACCGACGACCGCCAGCAGGGAGGCCTTGTTGATCTCCGTGCCGCTCATCACGTCGATGAGCAGGAAGTCGTCCCCCAGCACACGATCCAGCGCCCCCACGTCGCCGGCGACGAGCGAGGCGAAGAAGTGCCGCTCCGCCGCCAGCGGGTCCAGCTCGTCGCGCATGGAGAGAACCATATCCCAGAGCGCGGCGGGCGGCATGGTATACTTTCTTCGCTTCGGTAAAAGGCATCGACGACTCCCAGCCTGGCCCGTCAGGCCGCGCAGGGCGTCCCGCGGCCCTCTGGGCTGCGGTTTCTTAATCTGGTGGTGTTCGGCTTCCCCGTCCGATGAACAGCACCCACAGCCTCCTCTCCCGCCAGCTCCGTCAGTTCCGCGATCTCGACGACGGGGTGCCCGCCGAGTGGCAGGAGTTCGTGGCCGCCGTCGACGCCGCCTATCGGCGGTTCGACGAGGACCGCGAGGCGCTGGAGCGCTCGCTCCGGCACCAAGCCTGCCACGATCCGCTGACGGGCCTCCCGAACCGCCTCCTCGTCCGCGACCGCATCGAGCTTGCCATCGACCGCGCAAAGCGCCGCGGAGAGAAGGTGGCCGTCTTCCTGGTCGACATCGACGGCTTCAAGACCTTCAACGACATCCTGGGCCACGGGGTGGGCGACCGGCTGCTGGAACAGGTGGCGCGCCGGCTGGCCCGGCGCTGCCGCGCCAACGACACCCTCGGCCGCGTCGGTGCCGACGAGTTCCTCTTCGTCGTCGACAACCTGCGCTATCCCGAGGACTCCGGCCGCATCGCCGAAGCGCTCCTGGCCGACCTCAGGGCGCCCTTCGCGGTCGAGGGCCACGAGATCCACCTCACCGCCGGCATCGGCATCAGCCTCTTCCCCCTGGACGGCGGCGACCCCGAGACCCTCACCCGCCTCGCCGACATCGCGCTCCACGGCGCCAAGGCGCAGGGCCGCGCGAGCTACAAGCTCTACACCCCGGACATGAACCTGCGGACGGTCGAGCGGTTGCTGCTCGACAACCGCCTGCAGCAGGCCCTCTCCCGAAACGAGTTCGTGCTCCACTATCAGCCCCAGTTCGACGCCCGCTCGGGAGAGCTGACCGGCCTCGAGGCCCTCATCCGCTGGCGCCATCCGGAAGGCGATCTCTGGCTACCGGAGGCCTTCATCGCCGCCGCCGAGGAGACCGGCGTCATCACCGAGGTGGGAGATTGGGTGCTGCGGGAGGCCTGCGGCCAGGCGAGGAGGTGGGAGGAGGCCGGCTATCGGCCCGTCCGCGTCGCCGTCAATCTCTCGCCGCGGCAATTCCTGCGCGGACGGCCGGTCGAGCGGCTCGGTGAGGTGCTGGCGGAGACCGGCCTCCGCCCCGAGCGGTTGGAGGTCGAGCTGACGGAGAGCACCATCCTGCAGAACCCGGAGCTGGGCAGCGAGATCCTCCGCGCCTTCCGCGACCTGGGAGTGAGCGTGGCGGTCGACGACTTCGGCACTGGCTACTCCTCCCTGAGCTACCTGAAGCGGCTGCCCATCAGCACCCTGAAGATCGACCAAAGCTTCGTGCGCGAATGCGACCGCGACCCGATCGACGGCGCCCTCGTCTCGGCGATCATCGGCATGGGCCACAGCCTCGGCCTCCTGGTGATCGCCGAAGGCGTCGAGAGCGAAGGCCAGAGAGAGTTCCTCCGCGCCCAAGGCTGCGACCAGCTCCAGGGCTATCTCCTCGGCTATCCCATGGACGCCGAGGCGATGTCGCGGTTCCTGCCGCGCTGACGACGCGCCGGTAGAGCTACTCCTGGGGCCTCTGGTCGGTCACTTCTGGCATTTAGAGGTTGGTCCTCTTGAGCTAGTTCAGTTATTTTCCGACAGTGGCCGGCCGTAGGCCGGCCCTGCGCCCGTGGTGCCCGGGGGGAGGGGCACCACGGGCGGCCGCCCGGTTCTTCCGCGGTAGATTGGAGTTGCAAACCAACCAACTACCGAGGA
>DATNKQ010000237.1:0-2947 GCA_035603315.1 Thermoanaerobaculia bacterium | reverse complement strand
GGCGGCAGGCGGCCGGGCCTCGCCGCGCCGCGCGCCGCCAACCCGCCGGCGAAGAAGCAGGAGCGGGGCTTGAACGAGAACTTCGCCCGCGAGCTGATGGAGCTGCACACCCTGGGAGTCGACGGCGGCTACACGCAGAAGGACGTCGTCGAGGTCGCCCGCGCCTTCACCGGCTGGACGGTGGTGCCCCTGGGGCCGGGGCGGGAGAAGGCCCTGGAGCGGCTCGAGCGGGCGCGGCGCGCTGGCGGGTTGGGCTTCGAGGTCACCGGCGACTTCCTCTTCCGCGCCGACACCCACGACGCCGGCCCGAAGACGATCCTCGGCCATCGCTTCCCCGCCGGGCGCGGCATCCAGGACGGGGAGGAGGTGCTCGACCTCCTGGCCGCGCAGGCCGCGACGGCCCGCCACCTCGCCTCCCAGCTCGCCGTGCGCTTCGTCTCCGATCAGCCCTCGAAGGCGCTCGTCGACCACCTCGCCGACGTCTTCACGCAGAGCGGCGGCGACACCCGCGCGATGCTCCGCGCCATCGTCGAGTCGCCCGAGTTCTGGAGCCGCGAGGCGCGGGGAGCGAAGATCAAGTCGCCCTTCGAGCTCACGGCCTCGGCCATCCGCGCCGTCGGCGGCGAGGTGGAGGACCCGCGCGCCACCCTCGAATGGATCTCCCGCATCGGCCAGCCGCTCTACGCCTACCAGGCGCCGACCGGCTACCCCGACCGCGCCGAGGCCTGGGTCAACACCGGGTCGCTCCTCGCGCGCATGAACTTCGGCCTGCAGCTGGCGGCGGGGCGAGTGCCGGGCGTCCGGCTCGACTTGGCGGCCCTGAACGGCGGCTACGAGCCGGAGTCGCGGGAGCGGGCGCTGGCGACCTACGCCTCTCTCCTGATGCCCGAGCGCGACCTGACGCAGACCCTCAAGCTGCTGCAGCCGATGGTCGCCAACCCCGAGCTGGCAAAGAAGGTGGACGAGGCGGCGCCCAGCGCGCCCGCTGCACCCTCCGACCGTGTCGCCGCTCCCGGCGACGACGAGATGGCGATGGGCGAGCCACCCGCCGTCCGGCCTGCCAAGACGGCGAAGAACGGAGGAGCCGGGGCCGGACCGGTTCAGCATCCGCCGACGGCGGTCGAGCAGGTAGTGGGGGTGATCCTGGGATCGCCCGAGTTTCAACGACGCTGACGGTCCCACGAGACCGGAGCAGGAGAACCTTTTATGTGGAGCCGCAGACTCTTTCTCAAATCAGGTGGCATCGCCCTCTTCACCGCCGGCGTCGGCGTCGGCCCCCGCTTCCTCGAGCGTGCGGCGGCAGCCGCGCCCGCCCCTGGTGCCGCCCGGCGGCGCAAGGTCCTGGTGACGATCTTCCAGCGCGGCGCCATGGACGGCCTGGCGGCCGTGCCTCCCGTCGACGACGCGGCGATGAAGGGCCTGCGGCCGCGCCTGGCGATGAGCGCCGCGAGGTCCGCCGCGGGCGGGGCGAACGGCGGCCTGCTGGACTTGGGCGGCGGCTTCGGCCTCCACCCGGCGCTGTCGCCGCTCCTGCCGCTCTGGCAGGAGAAGCGCCTGGCCATCGTCCACGCCGTCGGCTCGCCCGATCCCACCCGCTCGCATTTCGACGCCCAGGACTACATGGAGACCGGCACCCCCGGCCGCAAGGGCACCCCCTCCGGCTGGCTCAACCGCGCCGTCGGGCTCCTGGGCCACGACGGCACGCCTCTCCGCGCCGTCTCCATGACCACCTCGCTGCCGCGCTCCCTCTACGGCGACCAGCCGGCCATCGCGGTGACCAACCTGGCCGACTTCAAGATCAGGCTGCCGGGCGCCGACCGCGCCGCGGCCGCCGCCGGCCAGGGCTTCGAGGCCCTCTACGGCCAGGCCTCGCAGAGCCTGCTGCGCAACACCGCGAGCGAGACCTTCGAGGCGGTGCAGATGCTCTCGGACGCCGAGATCGCCCGCTACCGCCCGGCCGCCGGCGCCGACTATCCGCAGAGCCCGCTGGGGACGGCCTTGAAGCAGATCGCCATGCTGATCAAGTCGAACGTCGGCCTGGAGGTCGCCTTCGCGGAGTCGGGAGGCTGGGACACCCACGTGGCGCAGGCCAACACCTTCTCCCGCCAGGCCGTCGACCTGGCGCGCTCGATTCAGGCCTTCTGGACCGACCTCGGGACCTACCAGGACGACGTCGTGCTGTCGACGATGACCGAGTTCGGGCGCACGGTGCGCGAGAACGGCTCGGGAGGCACCGACCACGGCCACGGCTCCTGCCTCTTCGTGCTGGGCAACGGCGTCCAGGGGGGCCGCGTGCACGGCGACTTCCCCGGCCTCGACGGCCGCGCCCTCTACGAGGGCCGCGACCTCCCCGTCACCACCGACTTCCGCGCCGTCTTCTGCGACCTCGCCGGCAAGCACCTGGGGATCGCCAAGGACGACCAGCTCTTCCCCGGCTGGAGCGGCAAGCGCCTGGCGCTCGTGGCGTGACGGCGGGAGTTCGGAGCGATGGTAGGCTGATCGTTATGAAGAGCGAACCGACCGGCGAGCTCGTGGCGCCGTTGATCTCCGACGAGTTGAAAGTCGAGTTGAAGAGGCGCCTCGCCGAGTTCGAGGCGGACCCAGCGGCCGGATCTCCCTGGGAAGAGGTGCGAAGGCGAATTCTCCAGGGCACATGGCGCAGCATCTGATGGTTTCCCGCCAGAGCCTGGGGATTCGATCCAGGCGAGGGGGATGCCATCCAGGCGGCGGGGATGCTATCCAGGCGGCGGGGATGCGATCCAGGCAGCGGGGATGCGATCGAGGCAGCGGGGATGCGATCCAGGCGTGAGCTAGTTCAGTTATTTTCCGACAGTGGCCGGCCGTAGGCCGGCCCTGCGCCCGTGGTGCCCGGGGGGAGGGGCACCACGGGCGGCCGCCCGGTTCTTCCGCGGTAGATTGGAGTTGCAAACCAACCAACTACCGAGGA
>DATNKQ010000210.1:0-3482 GCA_035603315.1 Thermoanaerobaculia bacterium | reverse complement strand
GACCCCAGCCGCGCTGAGGCCGTCCAGCCCGGACGGCGGGGCGGCGATCCGAACGGCTCTTGTCGATGCCGGTTTGATCTCCTATACTTCACGCACTACTTTCAGCCTGGTGGCTGCCCGACGGACCGCTCGACGTCTAGCGGATGGCGACGATGACGAGAAAGAAAGTCCTAGAGACCCCTGGGTTGACCAAGGCCGACCTCGTCGACGTCGTCTACGAGCGTCACGGCGGGCTGACCAAGTACGAGGCTGCCGAGATCGTCGAGGCCATCCTCTTCACCGTCAAGAGCAGCCTGAGTCACGGGCGGACGGTGCGGATCAAGAACTTCGGCACGTTCGAGGTCACTCGCCGGCCGGGCCGAATCGGCGTCAATCCCACCAACGGAGAGAAGATCTTCATCCCCCCGCACAAGGGCCTGAGCTTCCGGCCAGCGCGCCGCCTGCGCGACGTCGTCACGCCGGGCCGCCGCTTCGAAGACGAAAGCTAGCCTCTGATGTCGCCCAAGGCCCGGGTCCAGAAACGCCTGTACTACAAGATCGGCGAGGCCTGCAGGGCGCTGGACATCCAGCCTTACGTGCTGCGCTACTGGGAGACCGAGTTCCCCGCTCTCTCGCCCAGCAAGAGCCGCTCGGGGCAGCGCGTCTACAGCGAGAAGGAGCTGGAGGTCATCCGCCGCATCAAGGAGCTCCTCTACGAGGAGGGCTACACGATCGCCGGCGCCAAGAAGAAGCTCGAGGGCGAGCTCCAGAGCGGCAATCACCTCGGCAGGGGAGACGAGACCGAGGAGCCGGCGGGGGAGGAGGAGCCGTTCCTGGAGCCGGCAAGCCCCAGGGCGGCCGCAGTGCCGGCGGAGATCGCGCCGCTCGAGGCCGAGCTCCCCGTCGAGGTATCGCCGCCTGCCCAGCCCGGCCAGCAGGGGCTCCTGCTTGACACCCGTGCCGCCGAGCAGCTACAAAGGGCGCGCAAGGGGATTCAGCAGGCGCTGCGAGAGGCGCGGGAGATCCTCGCCCTGCTCGAAGCGCGTGCCCCGCGCGATTAGTTTTTTCCCACCGGTCGGGACGTGGCGCAGTCTGGTAGCGTACCTGAATGGGGTTCAGGGGGTCCGGGGTTCAAATCCCCGCGTCCCGACCAATTTACCGCTTTCCTTTCAAAGAGCTGGTTGTCTACCAACGTCGATATTCTCGCCGGGTACTTATAGGGTACTTATTTCTTTCACCCTAGGGTAACGGCTCGCCGAGGACGAGGTGGAGCGAGATCCCGAGGCGCTCGAGCTTGTCCGCCAGACCGTTCCTGGAGATGCCCAGCAGCCGGGCCGCCTGCGAGCGGTTGCCGCCGGTGCGCTCCAACGCCCGGGTGATCAGGCGGCGCTCCAGGCGATCGACGGCTTGCTGCAGGTTGAGCGATGCGGGGTCGTCTTCGATCGACATGCTGGCAGTCGGCGCGGTGTCGGCGGCCGGGCGCTGCAGGACCTCGGAGAGCATCGAAGAGTCGATGGCGCTCCCCGCCGGGCAGCGATAGACCAGGCGGCGCGCTTCGTTTTCCAGCTCGCGGACGTTGCCCGGCCAGGGATAGGCGACCAGGATCTCCAGCGCCTTGACGGTGATGCCGCGAATCCACTTGCCGGTCTCCCCGGCCGAACGCTGAATCAGGCTCTCGACGAGGAGAGGGATGTCGTCGCGCCGTTGCCGCAGGGCGGGCACCTGCAGCACGTATCCGGCGATGCGATAGTAGAGGTCGGGCCGGAAGCGACCCTGCGCCACCGCTTCTTCCAGGCTCCGATTGGTCGCCGCGACGATCCTCGCGTCGAGCGCATACGGCGGACCGCCCAGCGGCTGGACGATGTGGTCCTGCAGGACCCGCAGGAGCTTGGCCTGGAGAGCCGCCGGCAGGTCGACGATCTCGTCGAGGAACAGCGTGCCGCCGGCGGCCATCTGAAAGCGCCCCTTGCGCTCGTCGACTCCGGTGGCCACTCCCTTGCGGATGCCGAAAAGCTCCGCCTCGAGCAGCTCAGCGGGTATAGCCGCGCAGTTGATCGCCACCAGGGGCGAGCCGCGGCGAGGCGAGGACGCGTGGAGCATGGTCACCAGGTACTCCTTGCCCACGCCGGTCTCGCCTTCGAAGAGGACGGTGATGTCGGAGCTCGCGAGCTCGGCCAGGGTCTTATAGACGGCCCGCATCGCGCTCGACTCGCTGCGTACATAGCCGGGCGGAGTGAGCAGCTCGTCGGCCTGTCGCGGCCCCAAGCGCCCGGCGGTGATCTCCGCGGACTGCGCCGAACGATCCAGCAGGCGAAGGAAGATGCCGATCAGACCCTCCGTGCATCCCCGTTCGTCGGCGCCCCCCCACACCAGCAGATAGAGCAGGCCCTGCCCCGGGCGCTCGAATCCGCCGCAGAGATAGAGCCGGTCGAGAAGCCTGCGCTCCATCCTGTAGGGCGCCGGCGGCGGGTGCTTGGCGTCCGGCTCGATCAGCGATCCGATCACCTCTCGCGCGGCGGCGCTCCCGCTCCCCACGTCGCCATACGTCGACAGCGCGACCGGCTCTCCCTCGCCGTCCCATTCCCCCAGCATGGCGCCGCTCGCGCCGCAGCCGGGCACCAGCACCCGCAGCGCGGCCGCCGTCTCGGCGGCGGTGGGGGCCGTGGGACCCGCCAGCAGGTCGACGAGCCGCTCGACGACCGCCAGCAGCGCGCGGCCTTCCCGCTCCAGGAGCGACGTGTCTCCTTCAGAGAGACTGCTGCGCCGAGGGAGCGGCGGTGTGAAGTGGATCGCGAGGGCGTCCTCGCGGGTGATCACCCGCTCGAGCGTCAGCCGGACGCCCCCGAGCTGAATCACGTCGCCCGGGCTCAGGCGGGCCTCGTCGATGCGGACGCCGTTATGAAAGGTACCGTTCTTGCTCCCCAGGTCGCGCAGCTCGAGGCCAAGGCCGTCGTCGGCGATGACGGCGATAACGGCGTGCTGTCGGGAAACGCCCTTGGCGGGGAGCACGACGTCGCCCGAGGGCAGGCTCCCCACCTGATTGAGGCCGGGTTGGAGCAGAAACGTGCGCTCGCTGCCGCTCACCAGCCCGCGCAGGCAGTAGCGCGGCCGCCCATCGTCAACCATGCCGCACGCAGTCCGCCACTCCGGCGAGGCGGTTCGCCTGTTGGGCGATGAACAGATAGCCGCCGCGCGCCGCCCCGGTCTCGAGGGAGCGGAGATCGGCACAGGCCCCGTTGGCGCGCCCGGCCGCGATGCGCGCGCTGCCGAGGAGGAGGCGCGCCTCGAAGACGAGATCCGGGCTCGGCATATGGGTCAGGTGGCGCGCGAGCGCCTCTTCCAGCCGCCGCACGGCGTCGAGCGGGCGCCGATCCGCCAGCGCCGCTCTCCCGTCCGCCAGCGCCGCAAACAGGGCGACTTCGGCGGAGTCGGTGCCCGCCGCCAGGCGCGTCGCCCGCGCGGCGGCGTGTCGCGCCGGCGCCGGTCTCCCCCGCGCGGCCTCC
>DATNKQ010000304.1:0-10479 GCA_035603315.1 Thermoanaerobaculia bacterium | reverse complement strand
TCAACCGTGAGTGTTGCCACAGACACGACGTCGCACGTGAATCGGCCAATATCGGCTGAGACCACTATGCGTGTTCCCGCCGGCAACTTTGTGAGGTTGGGAGCCGGCAATTGGAGAATCATCGGAGATTTGAACTGGTGCTCTGCGTCGACTGTACCCTGCCGAGCCACGATCTGAGCAATGGAGACAGATGGCATCGAGAGACAGACCGCAACAGCGGAGATCCGAGCCAGACGTGAAGTCATTTTCCCCTCCTGTTGCCAATCATTGATGGCCGTGTGACGATCTCGACGTCCCGATCCAAGAGAGTCACGAAGCGCAACAGCCGCTCGGAGGAGAACCGGCTCAGCTTGTAGTGCTTGAGCTCTGAGATGTGCGGCTGCGGAATACCGAATAGCTGCGCTGCTCCAGCCTGAGTCAATCTCCGGGCGGCAATCAGGTCGTTCAGCCGCATCGCGAGCTCGACGCGCAGCTTCCGCTCGCCGGCGTCCGCGAAACCAAGATCAACCAGCACATCGCCGCTGCCCGGCTCGACCGCCTCAGCCTCTCCATTCTGCACCGTCACCCCCGCTTGAAATAGAGCTTGAGCTTCGCTCCCGGCGGTGCCATCACTTGAGAAGCGTCACTGTCGCCGGGATCTGTTTCCTGGATCAGCTCATTCCCATCTAGGTAGAGCGTCTCCTTGAAAAGGCTGCCCGCCGATCCAGGCGGAGCGATCGTCGTTACGAGCTTGTCGCCGACCCAGGTAGAACGGTAGGCAAGATTCATTTTCCCAGCACTGCCGGGGACGGGCTGGGGATTCCTGCTTTCGGATCCATCCAGCTTGTAGATGGTCGTCGATCCCGGGCCGCCGGCGGTCTTGGCTTCGAAGGTCAGGGTCGTATCCGTCTGCCGGATCGAGATGGTCAATTTCGGAAAGTGACCCTGCATCCCCAACGCAGCATCCGCCGGCGAGCCCTTGGTGGTGTCGACAACCCAGGTGCCGGAGAAGTCAGGCTTCGCCTGGGCAAGGACCTGGACCGCCGCGAGCAACCAGACGGCAACGCAGATGGCACCAACGTCTCTCCGCATGCTCTCACCTCCAGTGCGATGGTCGCCTCAATTGGTGGGTCCGGTCGGGAAATAGAACGGATCGAAGGTGTACCGATCTTCCGGCTTCGGCTGCTGCGTCGGGTGAGGCACCGTCTCGGTGGACTCGACGCGCCACTCGACGCGCGAGTCCCGGCTGATGCGCAGGCCCTCGGCCCAGAGGGCATCGGTGTTCAGCCTGAAGGTGCCGTCCGCCTCCGGCTCCGGCTTCATGAGATCCGACGTCACCGGAACGGAAACGTACGCGTCCTCGGTCGTGACTCGGCGGTAGCGCAACAGGATCGAATACGTGTGGTCTGAGTCATCCATAGCGCCGCGCGCCCTCCCCCCTTTGGCGATGAATCAACGGACGTCTGATTTCGGTTTCCGGATGAGCCAGCGGTGGACCGCCGAGCGGTACTGCCGGTAGCTGTCGCCAAACTTGCCCGTCAACGCCGGCTCTTCGTAGACGACGACGAAGAGATGCATGACGAGGAGGAAGGCGAAGGCGAGGAGGACGATAGAGGGCGACGAAACGGCCAGACCTGCTCCGAGGATCGCCGTAGCGGCGCCGACGTACATGGGGTTCCGCACGTAGCGGTAGGGACCCGAGGCCAGGAACTCGCGCGGGGGATCGAAGGGAGCCGGGGTGCCACGGCCTCTGGTGACGAACGCCGCGATGCAGGCGCCCGCGAGACCCATGCCGCCGGCAGCCAACACGAAGCCGAGCGGACGAAGCCAGGCCGGCAACGACACCGGAAGGTTGGCGTCGAAGGGCTGGACCAAGGTCGCGACCCATGTCCACAGCCACACGAAGAGAACGGAGTAGACGAGACCCCGCAGAATAGTGAAGCCCCTGGAGAGAACCGATGCCATCTCGCGTAAACCGCCATGTTCAAGTGTATGACAATCTACGGCCACCGGTGCCTCCTGGCTGCCAAAGTGGCACACCTGGCGACGGAGAAGAGGTGCGGGGCGCCGCGCCGGAACATCACCCAAAGGCCGGGAATGATCTCCCGAGCCCGGGAATGACACTCCCGAGCCTGGGAATGATCTCCCGAGCCCGGGAATGACATTCCCGAGGCTGGGAATGATTTCCCGAGGCCGGGAGTGATTTCCCGAGCCCGGGAGTGATTTCCCGAGCCCGGGAATGATTTCCCGAGCCCGGGAATGATTTCCCGAGGCCGGGAATGATTTCCCGAGGCCGGGAATGATTTCCCGAGGCTGGGAATGATTTCCCGAGGCTGGGAATGATTTCCCGAGGCTGGGAGTGATTTCCCGGACTCCGGGCCGCGAGTCGAGCGCGTCGGCTAGTTGCCAGCCGAGGGGCGCACAACGTCCGCCATGGGCAGTGCCCAGAGCTCGCGGCCGTGCTCGCCGTCGTCGGCGCCGAAGAGGACCTGATCGCCCACCACCCAGAACGGACCGGGATTGCTCGAGCTCTCGCCGGCGGCGATGTCGCCGAGCGGGAAGGTGCCCGCCGCGGTGCCGTCGCTGCGCCAGGGCTCGAGGCCTGAGACGCCGTCGTCGGCCGCGAACACCAGCACGCCGCGCACCGCCGTGAGGCTCTGCGGCGCCGAGCCGCGAGGACCCGGCCGCAGGTCGGCCACCAGGCGGGTCGTCTGCGGGGTCCCTTCGCTCGTCCACAGCTCGGTCCCCGTCGACTCGTTGAAGCCGGCGAAGAACAACCTCCTGCCGGCCACCGTCAGGTGCGCCGCCCGGGTGGGCAGGCCCGCGAGCTCGAGGTCGCTCACCAGGGCCGTGCCCAGGGCCGTGCCGTCGCTCTCGAACAGACCTTCGCCGCCGCCGTGCCGGGCGATGAAGTACACCTTGCCGCGCAGGGCCACCAGGTCGTGCGGCAGCGAGCTCTCCGGCCCTGGAAGCAGGTCGACGACGCGCCGCGTGCCGTGCGCCGTGCCGTTGGTGATCCACAGCTCGCGCCCGGTGCTGCCGTCGTCGGCGACGAAGACGACCCGGCTGCCGAGGGCGACGAAATCGCTGGGGTTCGAACCCTCGCCGATGCGCGGCGGAACGCCGGGCGGATCGGTCACCGTATTGGGCACCGTCCTGGGGTTGATGTCGGCCACGAGGCGGGTGCCCGCGGCGGTGCCGTCGGTCGCGAAGAGCTCGCGTCCATGGACGAGATCGTCCGCCGCGAAGAGCGCCTTCGAGCCGAACGAGATGCCCGGACCCGGATCGGACGAGAACCGCAGGAACTCACACTGCGACCCGCCTCCCGGGTAGAAGTAGGGATTGAGATCCAGGATCTCGTGCGTGTTCCGCGGCAGGCCGTCGGTGACCCAAGGCTCCGTTTCGCCAGGATCGCAGCTCGGCCCGCCGAGGACATGGCCGCCGAAGACCAGCTCCTTGCCGATCGCGGCCACCGGCGAGTACTCGGCCGGGAAAGCGTAGTTCGGCTGTTGGCTCAGCCGCCGCGTGCCGTCCGCCGAGCCGTCCGTGATCCACAGACTGTTGGCGGAGAAGAGGACCTTGTTGCCGCCGAAGCGGGTGAACGAATGCCCGGGCGGCCCGTAGTCGTAGGGATCGTAGAACGACTCGTCTGCCGCCGGCGTAAGGATCGCCGTCCCCGGACCGGTGCCGTCCGAGGAGAACAGACTCATCTTCGTCGCGCCGGTTCGCGCATAGAAAAGGAGCCGGCGGCCGAGGACGGCGGCGCCCTCCGTCAGCGACGGGCCGTCGGCCGGCTGGAAGTCGTGCAGCGGCGTGACGCGCGTCGCCGTCGCATCCACTCTCCAGAGCTGGTCCCCTCCGCGCGACATCAGCACACCGCCCGCGAATCCAGTCATCTCGTACTGATCGACCGGCGCACCGGCCGGAAGCTCCACGTGGAGTGTGCCGGCGGCCGTCCCGTCGGTCGTCCATATCGTCCCGCCGCCGAGCCAGGCGAGAACGAAGGCGCGTGGCGGCTGCTCGACCACGGTGAGGATGTCGTCGACAGCCCAGTCGAACACCTTGACCGTGGTCGCGGGAGTGGGACCGGCGCGCCAGACGCCCTGGACCGTGATGGCCAGGACGGTGCTTCCCACGTGGGTGACCGTGGGATTGAAGCCGTCCGGGACGTGGGCGAGCACGATCGTTCCGTCGGCGGTGCCATCGGAGCGCAGCCATTCGCCATAGGTGAAGATCCCGTACCACACGCCGTCGACGACTTCCGCGGACTGCAGCGTTCCGAGCGAGGAGACCAGGCCGGCGAGCGAGCGCACGAAATGCGTCCCCGCCGGCGTGCCGTCGGTCGTCCAGAGATCGCTGCCGTCGAGGAAGAAAAGCGGGCTTCCGGCCGTTGCCTCCTGCCTCACGGAGCCTCGCCGCACGGCCGTCGCGGCGCGACGGCTCTGCGCTGCCGAGGGGCCATGGAAGCGATGCAGCAACGCCGTGCCTTGCGCGGTGCCATCGGTGCGCAGCAGATATTGCGCGTCGGTGTAGACCCACAGCAGCAGGCCCTGTCCGGATGGATCCGGCCCGCCCAGGAACGCTTCGCTCGAGGCGCCGAACCCGCAGACGGCCAGGTCGGTGCAGAGATTTGCCACCGCGCGCGTGCCGCCCGCCGTGAGATCGCTCGTCCATAGCGCCGGCGTATGGCGAGGACCCGGGACGAGGAACCAGAGCGCCCCGTGCCAGGGCAGGGAATACTGGAGGCCCGTGAGACAGGCTCCGTCGCACACCCCCGTGACCCGCTCCTCGTGGCCCGGCGTTCCATCCGTGCGCCACAGCGCAGCGCCGTGCTCGCCGTCGTTGGCAATCAGATAGATCCCGTGCTGGAAGAGGCCGAGAGCGGCAGCGCCGCTGTCGCAGGCTCCGGCGCAGATGTCAGTCAGCCGGTAGGTGCCCGCCGCGGTGCCGTCCGTGCGCCAGAGCTCGTATCCATGCTGAGCGTCGGCGGCGGGGAAATAGCTCACGCCGCCGTGCTCGAAGCCCTGGGTGGGGTAAGGCGCGAGCGGCAGACTGGCCTTGCCGGAAAAGAGATCGGTCACCCGATGCGGTGCGGCAGCCGCCGCCGATGAAAGAAGCGCCAGCACCATCCACGCCGTCAAGGACCCCGCCCACCGCATCTTGTTCACCTTTCTTGCTTCGCCCTCCACGACTCGAGACCGTCATCATACTCGCGCGCGCGTCCTGCCGTTGTTCCCGGGCGCGCGTCTGCTAGATTGACGCCGTGAGCCGCCGCGCCGTGCTGACCGATATCGAGGGGACGACGACCTCCATCTCGTTCGTCTACGACCTGCTGTTCCCCTACGCGGCGGCGCGGCTCGCCTCGGCCTGCGCCCGGCCCGACAAGCCGCGCGAGCTCGTCCAGGCCCTGGAGCTCCTGCGCCAGGAGCACGCGGCCGAAGGCGCCGCGGCGGGCCTTCCCGACTTCGGCGACGGTTCCCCCTACGCCCGCTACCTGATGGCCGCCGACCGCAAGTCGACCGGGCTCAAGGCGCTGCAGGGGCTGATCTGGGAGGAGGGCTACCGGAGCGGCGAGATCGTCGGCCACGTCTACGAGGACGTGCCGCCGGCACTGGCCGCCTGGCGCGCCGCCGGCGTCCGCCTGCGCATCTTCTCCTCCGGCAGCGTGCACGCCCAGCGGCTCCTCTTCGGCCACACCGCTTACGGCGACCTGACTCCCGCTTTCGAGGGATACCACGACACCACGACGGGACCGAAGCAGGAGGCCGCCTCCTACGCCGCCATCGCCGCCGCCTTCGGTCTCCCCGCCGGCGACGTCCTCTTCCTCTCCGACGTCACCGGCGAGCTCGACGCCGCCGCCCGCGCCGGCATGGCCACGGGCCTCCTGCGGCGACCCGGCAACCGCCCGGCCGAGGCCGGAGAGCATCCCACCTACCGCAGCTTCGCGGAGATCTAGCGAAGCTTCGCCGCGAGACGAGGAGGCGTCACACGCCCGACGTCAGCACCGCGTAGTCGCCGCTGGAGGCGCCGGAATGCTGGCCCTGATCCGCCGGGCAGCGGCCGCCCGGCGAGCCGACGTTCGGCGTGCCGCCGAAGAACAGCCCCTGGCACTTGCTGCACCATCGCCAGTTGCCCTGGGCGAGGCCCGCCCAGGGCTCCTGACCCGGCGCGTTCGGCGAGGTGTGCGTCATGACGTAGTGCCCGCCGTTATCGGTATGGCCGCCGCCCGCCGGACACTTCGAAGCCGCCTGATTGGTGCCGTAGAACATTCCCTGGCACCGGCTGCAGTAGCGCCAGCCAGGCTGCCAGACGTCGGCCACCGCGACGCCCTGATCCTCCGCCAGAGTGTAGTTGCCGCTGCCGGTCGAAGAGTGGGCCTGTTGGTCCGCCGGGCACCGGCCGCCGTTCGCCCCGCCGCCGAAGAACAAACCTTGGCACTTGTGGCACCAACGCCAGTTGCTCTGCCCCGGCGCGTTGGGCGAGTTGTTGGTCAGGACGTAGAACCCTCCGGAGGAAACATGCCCCATTCCGGCCGGGCAGACCGAGCCGGGATTGGCGACGAACAGGCCCTGGCACTTGCTGCACCACCTCCAGCCCGGCTGGCTGAAGGCGTCGGTCTCCTGCTGCGCGAGGATGTAGCTCCCGCTTCCCGCCGACGAGTGCGGCTGGTGATCGAACGGGCAGAGTCCGCCGAGCGAGCCCGCGGCGGCGGCGCCGCCGAAGAACAGACCCTGGCACTTGTTGCACCACCTCCAGCCGTCCTGGCGGAGAACCGTGTTGTTCACTGCGATGGGATCGCCGGCCCGCGGACGCCACAGTCCGCCGCCCAAGTCGAAATCGATCGGAATCGAAGGCCCCAGCTGCTGGTAGGAGGTGCCGTTCAAGAAGACCTCGAAGTGACAGTGGGGCTCCGACGAGCATCCGGTGTTGCCTGAAAGCGCGATCGTCTGCCCCTGCGCCACCCACGATCCCACCTGCACCTGGATGGCGCCGAATTGCAGATGGGCATAGGTCGACACGGTGTCGTCGCAATGCCGGATGAGGACGCCGTTGCCTCCCGCCGGCACCGTGGGATCGCAGGGATTTCCCGGCACCGTCGGCCAGCTGTTCTTGGTCGCCGTGCTGATGATGTCGATGACGACACCCGCGCGGGTGGCATGGATCTCCGCGCCAACCGGATGGGTGAGGTCGAAGGCGTAGTTCTTGTCGTGGGCCGCGCCCTGATTGGGATCGTCCCAGTTGCCCTGGGAGATGGCCCAAGCGACATCGTTACCGAAAGGGAAGCGAAAAGCCGGCATCGATCGTCTCCTTGAGAGCTTGCAATGAATCTCTCAATTCTACCATTCCTTCGATAGGGGGGCCAGGCCTGGGAGATCCCGAGGAGCGTTGCTCGGCTATCCCGCCCGCACCCGCCGCCGGGCCGTCCAGCCGAGCTGGACCGCCACTCCCACGACGGCGAGGACGACGAGGGCCAGGGGGCGCACGGTGGCGCCGAAGCGCGCGGCGTCGACGATCAGGCCGGCCCCCGCGATGGACGACAACACGACGAGGGCGAGGTCGAAGAGCCATAGCGCCAGGATGCCGCAGAGGATTCCGGCGGCCAGCATGACCAGCCACGACCCGGCCGGCAGGCGCATGGCCCGCGTGAGGTCGACCCCCAGGAAGGCCGACGCCGCATAGACGCCGACGAGGAAGCCGGCCAGTCCGACGGCCACCTTCTGGAAGAAGATGGCGAGGAGCATGCCGAGCATGCCGGCGACGATGGCGACCAGCAGCCGCGCTCCGTAGGGCTGCAGGTGAAGGTCGCGGAGCAGGAGGGTCGAGGCGGCATAGAAGCCGACGATGCCGACGAAGAGCCAGAACAGCCGGCGCCCGGCGAGCAGCAGGAGCGCTCCGGCGACCAGGGCGAAGAGCTGGGCGTTGGGATCGGCCAGGGTGTGAAAGTGCATCTCGTCTCCTCCCTTCTCTATTTTAGCCGAAGACCCTCCCCCCCCGACCCCCGGGGGTGAGGGCCCGTTGCTAGAATCCCCTCGGAGGTCTCACCTATGCCGTTGTTCCATCGCCGCCGCGCGGCCGCCGCTCTCCTGCCGCTCGCCGCGCTCCTGCTCGCCTCCCTGCCGGCGCCCGCCGCGCCTCCCGATCCCGGGGCGTCGGCGCCGGAGGTCGACTTCACCTGGGGGGTGAAGATCCCGATGCGCGACGGCGTCCGCCTGAACGCCACCCTCTATCGGCCGCGGACCGCCGGGCGGGTGCCGCTCCTCTACCGCGTGACGCCCTACACGCCGGACAGCTGGCACGCCGACGGCATGTACTTCGCCCGCCACGGCTACGCCTTCGCCTGCGTCGACGTCCGCGGGCGGGGCAACTCGGAGGGGCGCTTCGAGCCCTGGAACAACGACGGCCGCGACGGCTACGACACCGTGGAGTGGCTGGCCCGCCAGCCGTGGTCGAACGGCCAGGTGGCGATGTACGGCGAGTCCTACAACGGCCGGGCGGTGTGGAGCACCCTCAAGGAGGGGCCGCCGCACCTTGCCGCCGCGGTGCCGATCGCCCCCGGCTACGCCATCCGCTTCTGGAAGAACGACCTCACGCCCGACATCCTGCAGGGGCTGGCGCAGATGGGCGGCGTCACCTCGAACGTCAACCTCGCCGACGACTCCTCGTTCTGGATCGAGAAGCTCCGCGAGCTCTACCTGCGGCACCTGCCCCTGCGCCAGTTCGACCGGGTCGTCGGCTTCCCCTCGGAGATCTTCCAGCGCGTCCTCGACCATCCGGAGCCGGACCCCTACTGGGATGCCATCGCCCCCACGGCCGATGACTACCGGCGGATGGACCTCCCCCTCCTGACCGTCACCGGCGCCTACGACAGCCACAACGCCAGCTCGCTCTACTACTACCGCCAGCACCAGCGCTACGCACCGGCGGCGGGCCGCGACCGCCATTACCTGGTCATCGGTCCCTGGGACCACGGCGGGACCTTTCGACCCCGCCGCCAGTTCGGGGGCCTGACTTTCGGGCCGGCGAGCGTCATCGACATGCAGACCCTGCTCTTGGGCTGGCTGGACTTCGCCCTCCATGGGGCGCCGCCTCCCGCTTTCCTCCAGAAGCGCGTCGCCTACTACGTGATCGGCGCCGAGGAGTGGCGGTATGCCGACTCGCTGGAATCGATCACCGGCGGAACCCGGAATCTCTACCTCGCCTCCGACGGCGGTCCGGGAGGGGGCGCCAACGACCTCTTCCACTCCGGCCGCCTGGCCGCGGAGGCTCCGCGCGGAGCCTCCGCGGACCGCTACGTCTACGATCCGCTCGACGTGCGGCCGGCCGAGCTGGAGCGGGAGGAGGTCGAGAACCCGCTGACCGACGCCCGCACGGTCGCCAACCTCTTCGGCAACGGGCTCGTCTACCACGGCGAGCCGCTCGCCGCCGAGATCGAGATCGCCGGCGAGCCGCGGCTGACGGCCTGGATCTCGCTCGACGTGCCGGACACCGACTTCGACGCCGCGCTCTACCTCGTCACCCCGAGCGGCGAGAGCCAGCTCCTGGGCGAGGACTTCCTGCGCGCGCGCTATCGCCGCTCGCCGGAGCGCGCGGAGCTCGTGCGACCCGGCGAGATCGACCGCTACGACTTCACTTTCCCCTGGATGGCGCGGCGGCTCCCCCCGAGGAGCCGGCTCCGCCTCGTCCTGCGCTCCCCCAACTCCATCTACGCGGAGAAGAACTACAATGCCGGCGGCGCGGTGGCCGAGGAGTCGGGCAAGGACGCGCGGACGGCCCACGTCACCCTCCACCACGACGCCGCCCACGCCAGCCTGCTCGCGCTGCCCCTGGCTCGCCGGGAGTGATGAGCCCCGACCTTTTGCCGCGCCGCCGCTCGCACCGCTTGCGCCGCTTCCGGCGCTTCCTTCCGGTGCTTCGCCCCTCGGCGGGCCGGCGGCTGCCGCGGGAGCTGCGGGCGGACCGCGTGTCGACCCTCGCCGGCGCCCTGCCGTTGGGAGTGGAGGATCCGGGGTTCGAGATCCTGCTGCGGCGGATCGACAGCGCGCCGCTCTTGGGCGGCAACCAGGTCGTCCCCTTCTTCTCCGGCGACGAAGCCTTCGCCGCCATGCGCCAGGCGGTGGCGCACGCCCGGCGGGAGATCCTCCTCGAGTCCTACATCTTCCGCGACGACGGGACGGGACGCAGGCTCTTCGGCGAGCTCGCCCTGGCCGCCGGCCGCGGCGTCTCCGTGCGGGTCCTGACCGACGCCGTGGGATCGTTCTCCACCGCCGCCTCCTTCTGGCGGCATATGGAGAGCCGGGGCATCCGGGTGCGCATCTTCCACCCCCTCTTCTCGCATATCTGGTACCAGCCCTTCCGCGATCACCGCAAGATCCTCGTCGTCGACCGCGAGACCGGCTTCACCGGCGGCATGAACATCGGCGAGGAGTACGGCTCTTTCCGGATCGCCAAGCGGACGGCGCGGAAGATCGCCCGCAAGGTGGCGCCGCGGATGCCCGGCCA
>DATNKQ010000196.1:0-12862 GCA_035603315.1 Thermoanaerobaculia bacterium | reverse complement strand
CCCTCGTCGCCCGCCTCGGCATCGCCGGAGGCCTCTGCCGTCGCCGAGGCGAGGGCCATCGTTTCGGAGCTCGTAGCCTGCGGCACCCGCCTCTCCCTCTCCTCGTGGAGCGATCCCCGCCGCGGCGTCGGCTGCGGCCGCGATGCCGTCGTCCGCCGCTTCCGCGACATCTCGGCGCGCACGGGAGGCCGGCTGCAGGTGGTGGTCGACAAGTTCCAGACGACCGCCCCGCGCACCGGCAACGTCCCGGTGCCGATGGAGAACGTCTACGCCGTCCTCCCGGGCCGCGACCCGGCGCGCGACAAGACCGTCTTCGTCGTCTCCGGCCATTTCGACTCCATGCCCTCCGACATCATGAACCCCAACCTCGACGCCCCGGGCGCCGACGACGACGCCTCCGGGGTGGCGGTCTCCATCCTCTCCGCCGCGGCGCTCGCCGCCCGGCCGGAGGGCTTCCGGGCGACGCTTGTCTTCGCCGCAGTCTCCGGCGAGGAGCAGGGGCTCCTGGGCTCGAAGCGGATGAAGGAGTGGCTGGCGGGCCAGAGCTACCAGGTGGGGGGGATGATGACCGACGACATCGTGGGCGCCACCAACGGCTCGTCCGACCGCCGGCCGCGGCTGTTCAGCGAAGGCGGACCGGACGGCGTCGAGTCCCCCGGCCGCGAGATGGCGCGGCTCGCCGACGAGCTCAACGGCCGCGACCGCGTGCGCCTGGTCTTCCGCCGCGACCGCTTCGGCCGCGGCGGCGACCACCTCCCGTTCGTCGAGGCGGGCCTGCCGGCCGTCCGCTTCACCGAGCCGCTCGAGGACTACCACCACCAGCACCAGACGCCGCGGGTGGAGAACGGGGTGCAGTACGGCGACCTCGTGCAATATCTCGACTTCCCCTTCCTCGCCGACGTCGCCCTAGCCAACCAGCGCCTGCTCGCCGACCTCGCCGCCGCCCCGGCGCCCCCGTGGTCGGTGGTCCTCGGCGGCGCGGTGACCGCCTCCGCCACCATCACCATCGAGGCCGCCGACGACCCCGAGCGCGCGGGCTTCGAGATGCTCCACCGGGAGACCACGGAGGCGCGCTGGAGCACCTTGAAGCCGAGCGTCGGTCCCGGCAAGACGGTCTTCGAGGGATTGAGCACCGACAACGAGTTCTTCGCCGTCCGCAGCATCGGCAAGAACGGCGCCAAGAGCCTCGCCATCCCCGCCGTTCCCGCTCCCAGGCCACCCGCCGGCAGCCTGCCGATCAAGCCGCCCGGGAGGTAAGCGGCAGGACCTGGAGGGAAGCGAAGCGCGTGCTGGGCGGCGCGGAGAGACTTCAGGCCGCTGCGACCGCCTCGACACGGTTGCGGCCACGGGCCTTGGCGCGGTAGAGCGCGCAGTCGGCGGCCTTGATGAGGGCGTCCGGCTCGGCGGCGGGGGCGCTCGTCGTCGCCACCCCCAGGCTGACGCTCACCGCCAACCGCAGCTTTCCGGCGCAGAGAGGCTCCGCCGCCAGGCGGGCGCGGACCCGCCCGGCCACCTGCGTGGCGGCGGCCGCGTCACAGCCGGGCAGCACTAAGAGGAACTCTTCTCCGCCGTAGCGGCCGAGGAAATCGCAGTCCCGCAGCTCCGACCGCATCCGCTCCGCCGCCTGCTTGAGCACGGCGTCGCCGGCATCGTGGCCGTAGGTGTCGTTGATGAGCTTGAAGTGGTCGAGGTCCGCCAGGACGACGGTCAGGGCGCCGCCTCCGCGCGCGCACCGGTGCACCTCGCGGCCGAGCTGGTCGAGGATCATGGGGCGATTCCAGAGGCCCGTCAGGTGATCGTGGGTGGCCTGCACGCGCAGGGCGTCCTGGGCCCGCAGCAGGCCCTCCTGCAGCTCGACCACGCGCTCGCCGGAGCGCAGCCGGGCGCGCAGCTCCAGGGCGTCGAACGGCTTGGTCAAGAAGTCGTCCGCCTCGGCGTCCAGGCCCGACACCATATCCTCGCGGCGGTCGCGGGCGGTGAGCAGGATGACGTAGACGTAGGGCGCCGCGCGCTGGCGGACGGCGCGGCAGACCTCCAGGCCGTCCAGGCCCGGCATCATCCAGTCGAGGATGGCGAGCCGCGGCCCGTCGGGGCGGAGGAGCGCCGCCAGGGCCTCGGCGCCGTCGGCAACCCCCACCACCTCGTGCCCGAGCCGCACCACGGCGCTCTCGAGCCGCCGGTGCGACACCGGGTCGTCGTCGGCGACCAGGATCCTCATCCCGCCGGCTCCTCGCAGAGCCGGGCGAGGTCGCGCTCCAGGCGCCCCACCTCGCGCTCCAGCTCGGCCAGCCGCGCCGCTCCCCCGGCAAGCTCCCCCTCGCGGGCCATCGCCTCGAGCTCGAGCGCCAGCCGGGCCGCCGGGCGGGCGGCGAAGTTGCCCACCGAGCCCCGCAGCGCATGGGCGGCCCTCTGCAGCCCTCGCCCGTCGTTCGCCGCCAGGCTGCGCCGCAGGTCGGAGAGCAGGCGCGGCGATTCCCCGCGGAGCAGGCCGACCAGCTCGACCAGCAGGGCACGGTCCCCGTCGACGCGGACGAGGAGATCCTCGGCATCGAAGGCAGGCTCGCCGGCGGAGAGGGGGGGCGGAATCAATGCACGCTCAGGCAAGCTGCTGCGCTCATGACGGTTCTGCGCCGCGCCCGCGGATCGTGGAGCCGTGCCGCCGGGATCTAGGCGCGGTACGTATAGCGAAGTATATGCCAAAAATGGATTTACAAGTGTGTTATGGAATACAGCGGATTACAGGGCTGCCGATGCGGGTTTTATGACTTGCAGGCCTACGGTCGCTCTATGCTATCGTCGCATATCTTCTTTCTGGGGAACCGGAGGAGGTAACGAGCGATGGCGAGCCTGAGGATCGAGACCCTGCGCGCGGGATACCGGGCGTTCAACCGCCGCGACGTCGAGAAGGCCCTCCAGATGCTCGATCCGCAGGTCGAGTGGCCCAACAGGATCGCCCGCCGGGTCCTCTGCGGCCAGCAGGCGCTGCGCCAGTACTGGACGCGCCAGTTCCGGCTCTTCGACTGCCGGGTCGAGCCCGAGGAGCTTGTCGAGGAGGGGGACCGCATCCTCGCCATCGTGCGCCAGCGCGTCCGCCGGCTGAGCAGCGGAGCGCAGCAGGATTTGCAGATCGGGCACCTCTACACGTTCCGCGGCGTCCGGGCGATGAAGATGCAGGTCTTCACCGATCTCGAAGCGGCGAAGCGCGCGCTCGGCGGGTCTGTGGATGGATGAGCGCCCCTACACGCGCGCCTGCCGCGCCCGTCCCGCGAAGGCCGCCAGCAGAAGGCCGGCTGCCGCCGCGAGGAAGACCCATGCCATCCCTTGCGCCAGGGCCTGCGGCGTGACTCCCATGTAGTCGAAGGTCGGGACGTGGTTCATCGGGCCGATGTACCAGAGGATGAGGTAGACGACCTCGAACAGCTTGCTGCTGCCGCTCCAGGAGCCGAGCGCCAGGGCCAGGCTGGGGATGAAGAGGCAGGCGGCGACCCAGGCGAGGAGGGCGCGGCCGTCGCCGGCGAGGGCGAAGCGCAGACCGGCTCCCGCCGCCGTTGCCGCCGCCACCGCGGCTCCTGCTGTCCAGATCGCCAGGGCGTGGTACGCCACCGGCCGCGGGCCGGTGAAGACGAGCTGGCGGGTGCCGGCGGCTGCTTCCCGCGCACCCATCGGCGACCAGAGGGCGAGCGGCCAGAGCCAGGCGACCGGCAGGATGCCGGCGCGTACCGCCGGAAGGGGCGCGAAGAGGCCGGCGGCGAGGAGCCCGGCGGCGACGAGGAACCACCAGCGGCTGCGGCCCTTGAGCATGAGCCGCAGCTCGGCGACGACGAGGGCGGGGAAGGGCGCGCGCGGCGACACCGCCGGCAGCCTGAAGCGGCGGCGGCGCCCGGCCTTCTCCGAGGTGCCACCCGTTTCGTTCTCCCCAGACGAGGAGGAGAGGGAACCGGCAGCGGGAGATTCCCCTTTCCGCGGGCCTCCGCGCCCGCCCTCCTTCGCGGGGTCGAAGCGCCCGAAGAGGAGGGCCGCGACGAGGGCGACCGCCACCGCCACCGCGAGGAGGGCCAGCCGGTGGGCGACGAGCGGGACCGTCCACTCGATCCCCTCCCAGCGGAAGGTCTTGAGCTTGCCGTAGCGCTGCCCGAGAGTGAATGCAAACTGCCCGGAGGCGGGCAGGGCGTGGGTCGGCGACTCGGCGGCGATCGCGCGGTCGAGGCTGCTCTTGATCAGGTTGAGGCCCAAGGGATCGGCGACCGGCGACTGGATTGCCGTGGCGAGGAGGACCGTCCAGAGGATGAAGTAGAGGACGTTGCCAAGAGCGCCGCGCAGCCAGCGGACCGACTCGAAGAGCACCGCCAGGGCCGCCGTCACCGCCAGCGGCGGCAGCGCCACGAGGAGAAGCGGCGCCAGGAACGCCGCGAGGTCGATCCGCCGGTCCTCGCCGCCGAGGAGCTGGAGGAGGAGGCCGGCGCCGGCGAGGACGACGACGATCACCGACAGGAAGAGGAAGTTGCTGACGGTCTTCCCCAGCGTGTAAGAAACCTTGCTGAGCGGGGTGGCGGCGAGGATCTCGCCCACTCCCGTCTGGCGGTCGCGCTCGAGCGTGTTCTTGACCAGGTAGAAGCCGAACCAGGAGAGCAGGAAGCCGAGGGAGAGCGCGGTCAAGGTCCCCACCCAGGCCGAGTTGAGCACCCCCCGCTCGCCGGCGACGATGAGGTTCACGTAGCCGGCGTTGATGAGATACCCGAAGTAGACCGCGCCGCCGACGGTGACGAGAAAGCTGTACCGCCGCGCGCGCTCCAGGAAGTCGGCGCGCGCCATGTGATAGAGGAGCCGCGCGTTCATGCCGCCGCCCTCTCGCGCGCCTGCGCCACGCCGTAGAGGTAGGCGTCCTCGAGGGTGCCGGGTAGGGAGACGGCGCTCGCAGCTGGCGAAGCCGACGCCACCGTCCGCACGTGCACGCCGTCGCCGCGGCGGACGGTGCCGGAGATCAGCCAGCCCTCCTTGACGGCGGGCAGCTCGGCGCTCGGCACCACCCACTCCCAGACCTTCCCCTCGACCGAGCGCAGCAGCTCCTCCGGCGAAGCGTGGGCGACGAGCCGGCCGCGGTCGATGATGGCGATGTCGGTCGCCGCCGCCTCGACGTCCGAGACGATGTGGGTGGAAAGGATGACGATGCGCTCGCCGGAGAGGTCGGAGAGGAGGTTGCGGAAGCGCACCCGCTCCTCGGGATCGAGGCCGACCGTCGGCTCGTCGACGATCAAGAGCCGCGGATCGTTCAGGAGCGCCTGGGCGATCCCCACCCGCTGCTTCATGCCCCCGGAGTAGCCGCCGAGCGGGCGCCGCGCCGCGTCCGTCAGGTTGACGAGGGCGAGGAGCTCGGCGATCCGTTTGCCGACCGTCCGCGCCGGCACTCCCTTGACCGCCGCCAGGTATTCGAGGAACTCGACGGCCGTCAGGTTGGGGTATACCCCGAAGTCCTGCGGCAGGTAGCCAAGGACGGAGCGCAGGCCGTTGGGCGAGCGGACGGCGTCCTCGCCGTTCCACAGCACCCGCCCGGACGTTGGCTTGGTGATCGTGGCGAGGATGCGCATGAGGGTCGACTTGCCGGCGCCGTTCGGCCCCAGCAATCCCATCACGCCGGCCTCGAGCTCGAGGCTGAAATCCTGAAGCGCCGCCGTCCCGCCGCGGTAGGTCTTGCCGACCCCCTCGATCACCAGCTTCATGTCCGGTCCTCCCCCTCGGTCGGACTCTCTACGTGGGATCGAGCGGCGATGTTACGGCGACTCCTCGCATCTGCCGCCTGCCCCCGGTGATAGGGTTTCACCCATGCGCTTCGACATCGACGACGACATCCGGCGCGCCTCGACGCTGCCGTCGCGGGTCTATGTGGACCCCGAGGTTTACCGGCTGGCGGTCGAGCGGGTGTTCGCGCGGAGCTGGCAGCTCGTGGGGGACGCCGCGATGGCGAAGGTTCCTGGCCAGGTCCATCCCTTCACCCTGCTCGAAGGCTGCCTCGACGAGCCGCTCCTCTGGACCCGCGACGCCGGCGACGAGCTGCACCTGCTGTCGAACGTCTGCACCCACCGCGGCAATCTGGTCGCCGAGGGCGCGGGGAACGGGCCCTCCCTGCGCTGCCGCTACCATGGCCGCCGCTTCGGCCTCGACGGCCGCTTCCTCTCGATGCCGGAGTTCGAGCGCGCGGCGGGCTTCCCGACCGCCGCCGACGACCTGCCGCGGGTTCCCTTCGTGAGCTGGGAGGGCTTCCTCTTCGCCTCCTTGGCCCCCGCCCTGCCGCTCGCCGAGCTGCTCGCCGAGATGCAGGCGCGGGTCGGCTTCCTGCCGCTCGCCGACCTCACCTTCGATGCCGCCCGCTCGCGCGACTACCTGGTGCGCGCCAACTGGGCGCTCTACTGCGACAACTTCCTGGAGGGCTTCCACATCCCCTTCGTCCACGCCGGCCTGGCCGGCGCCCTCGACTACGGCGCCTACACGACCGAGCTCTTCCCCTGGTCGAGCGTGCAGGTGGGGATCGCCGCCGACGGCGAGGAGGCTTTCGACCTCCCCGCCTCCTCTCCCGATCACGGGAAGCGCGTCGCCGGCTACTACTTCTGGGTCTTCCCCAACACGATGTGGAACTTCTACCCCTGGGGGCTGTCGATCAACGTCGTCAAGCCGCTGGGCGTCGACCGCACGCGGGTCTCGTTCCTGACCTACGTGCTCGACCCCGCGCGGCTCGACCGCGGCGCCGGGGCCGGGCTCGACCGCGTCGAGCGCGAGGACGAGATGGTCGTCGAGAGCGTGCAGCGAGGAGCCCGCTCCCGCCTCTACGACCGCGGCCGCTACTCGCCCGACCGCGAGCAGGGGGTGCATCACTTCCACCGCCTGCTCGCGCGGGCGCTGGAGGGGTAGGGGCGAGGGGCAGGCACAGGGGCCTGCCCCTACCGGTCTTCGTTCAAGGCTTCTTCTTGGCGGCGGCCTTCTCCGGCTTGACGTCGACGGTCGCCGCCGTCATGCGGTACTCGATCGTCACTTTGGCGCCGACCTTGAGGTCGCCGGTGACCTTGGTGGAGGCGTCGCGGGCGATCTCCCAGCGGTCCTTGCCCTTCTGGACGACGATCATGTCGGCCGTCAGCTCGAGCACCGGTCCGGTGACCTGGTAGGTCTTGGGCGCCGCGGCGTGCGCGGTCGCCGGGAGGAAGGTGACGAGCAGCATGGCGGCCAGGGCCGCGGTTACGAGCAGTCTCTTCAACATGTCTTTGATCCCCCTTGGTTCGAGAGTGACCCTACTTCGGCTTCGGCGTGTTCTTCGCCTCGCGGTAGCCGGCGGCGACGGCATCGGCCTCGGTCATGTACTTGCCGTTCTTGGTGTTGCCGTACCAGCGGTCGCCCTCCCGGTGGAAGACCTTGGTGGTGAGGTTGACCCAGACCATCCCCGGCGCGGGCGGCGGCTGGGCCGGCGCGGCGGCGGGCTTCGGGGCGGTAGTCTTCTTGGCGGCCTTGGCCGCGGCGGCGGGGGTGCCCGCGGCTGCGGCGGCCGGAGCGGCTGCGGCGGTGGGCGGCGGGGCCGCGGCGGTTGCCGGCGCGGCGGCCGCTGCCGGCGCGCTGACGGTCACCAGCGGCGTGATCTTGGCGATCGTCTTCGCCGGCACGCCGGCCTTCGAGAGGTCCGAGACCGCGGCATAGGGGCGGCCGGCGATGATCTTCTTGGCGGTCGCCGCGCCGACGCCGGGGAGCCCCTCCAGGTCTTTCTGGCTCGCCGTGTTGAGGTCGACGGGAGCGGCCGCTGTGGCCGCGGGCGCGGCGGCCGGCTTCTTGGCGGCGGCATGGGCGGGCGCCGCCAGCGGCAGCAGCAGCCCCGCGAAGGTCAGGCAGAGCAGACTCTTCTTCCAGTTCCTCACCGGTTTCTCTCCTTTGTGGGGCCTCGCGAGGGGACGGTCCGCGAGGTTTTCGGCGAGCCTACCGCATTTGCCCCGGCGCCGGCTCCGCTCTCTCTGTAGAATCGGGGAGTGAACGCCGCTCGCCGCACCCTCGGCCGCTGGCTCCTCACCACCTTCCTGGAGCGCGGCTGCGACCCCACCACCGTCCGCGTGCCGCGGCCCATCTTCTCCATCCGCCCCTTGACCGCCCGCGAGATGGCCGAGCTCAACCCGCTCGCCCAGAGCCTCGTGCCGTTGACGAATCTGCGGCGGCTGTCGCGGCGATAGCGCGCCGCCGGCTACAGGTAGTAGGTGATCTCCAGCGGGTTGCCGTCCGGGTCGGCGAAGTAGATCGAGCGCGCGACGTCGTGGTCGACGGGACCGCGGAAGCGGATGCCGAGGCTTCGCAGGCGCTCCTGCGCCGCCGCGAACCCCGCCTCGTCGGTCTGCCAGGCGACGCGCTGCCAGCGGTGGGCGGGGAGAATCGCAACCGGTGCGTCGGACGCGTCGGGGAGGCCGTCCACCGCCGCCACGGGATCGGCCAGGAAGAGCGCCAGCATGGAGCCGCCAGTGGTTCCGGAGGCGCCGATCATCACCGGCTCGGGATCCCAGCGGCGGATCTCGACCAGGCCCAGCACCTCCCGGTACCAGCGCGCCGCGGCCTCGAGGTCGCTGACCAGGACCTCGACGTGATCGATGCGATGGACGGCGAACGGCATGGCGGCAGCACCCGCGTCGATTCTACCTCGGCGAGGCGACGGATCGCCGCTCTTGAACCGTCGCCGGGCAGGAGGTATCTTGGATTGGGGCGGCGGGCATGAACCACTGGAAAGAGACGGCGGACATCCTCTCGCGGCTCGCCGAGCTGGCGGCGGCGGGCCGTCCGGCCGCCCTCGCCACGGTGGTCGAGATCGTCGGCTCCGCCTACCGGCGGCCGGGCGCCAAGCTCCTCATCGAAGATCGCGGCGGCACCCTGGGCAGCGTCAGCGGCGGCTGCCTGGAGGCCGACGTGCGCGAGGTCGCCGCCGAGGTGATGGCGACGGGCAAGCCCTCGCTCCGCCACTACAACACCGGCGGCGAGGACATCGTCTTCGGCCTCGGCCTGGGCTGCAACGGGCTGGTGGACGTCTTCGTGCAGCCGGCGACGGCGGGCCCCTTCGCCGCCCTCGCCGACCGCCTGCGGGAGCTCCTGGCCGGCGACTCGCCGCTGGCCCTCGCCACCGTGATCGACGGCGACGACCTCGGCGCCGTGCTGGCGATCGGACAGGGGGGACCGACCGGGACCGTCCAAGGATCGCTGGGCTCGCCGGAGCTCGATCGGCGGACCGTCGACCGCGCCCGCGGGCTCCTCCCCCCGGGGCGCTCGGGGGTGCACGACGACGCCGGCCGCCGGGTCTTCGTCGAGCTGCTGCCGCCGCCGACCCATCTCGTCGTCTGCGGCGCCGGCGACGACGCGCGTCCGCTCGCCGCTTACGCGGCGGACGCCGGCTTCCGCGTCACCATCCTCGATCACCGGCCGGGGCTGCTGCTGCCGGAGTGGTTCCCGGCGGCGCGGCTGCTCTCGGCCCGCCCGGAGCAGACCGACATCGTTCTCCCGCCGGCCGCGCGCTCGCTCGCCGTCGTCAAGACCCACTCGCTCGCCCACGACCGCGAATGGATCCGCCGGCTGCTCGCCGCCGGCTTCCCCTACGTCGGCCTGTTGGGGCCGCGGGGGCGGAGCTCAGCGATCCTCTCGGACATCGGTCTGCCGGGCGACGAGCGGGTCTTCGGCCCGGTGGGGCTCGACCTCGGCGCCGACGGGCCGCGGCAGGTGGCGATGAGCATCGTCGCCGAGCTGCTCGCCTTTGTCGCCGGGCGGGAGCCGCGCCACCTGAGCGAGCGGCGGGAGGCCATCCATGCCTCCTGAGCTCCTCGGACCGGTCGCCGGCATCCTCCTGGCGGCCGGCACCTCCAGCCGCATGGGAAGCAACAAGCTCCTCTTCGAATTCGAGGGCGAGAGCCTGCTGCGGCGGGCGGCGCGCCGGGCGCTCGCCGGCGGCCTCGCGCCCCTCCTCGTCGTCCTCGGCCACCAGGCGGAGCGGGCGCGGGAGGAGATCGCGGACCTCGCCGGCCAAGTGGTGGTCAACCCGGACTACGAGCAGGGGATCACGTCGTCGCTCCAGGCCGGCGTCGCGGCCCTGACTCAGACTACTCCGATCGCGCCAGCGGCGAGGGCGGCGGTGGTGATGCTGGCCGACATGCCGTTCGTCACCGCTGAGATGATCGCCGGGTTGGTCGCCCGCTATCGGGAGACGGCGGCGCCGCTGGTGATCTCGGACTACGGCGGGGTCACCGCCCCCCCCATGCTGTATGATCGCGCCCTCTTCGGCGAGATCCTGAACATGACCGGCGGGTGCGGCAAGCAGGTGGTGAAGCGCCACCGCGGCGAGGCGGAAGTCCTTTCTTGGCCGCCGGCGGCGCTCGCCGACCTCGACCTGCCGGACGACTGGGCGCGGCTCGCGGCCGCGTCGGGGGCGCGCTGACCACCCATGCACGCCGATCTGCTCAAGATGGCGGCGGAGCTGGCCGGCCGGGAGGAGCCCTTCGTGCTGGCCGTCGTCGTCCGCCGGCTGCCGGCGAGCTCGGCGCAGGCCGGCGACATGGCGATCATCACTGGCGACGGGGCCTTCCACGGCTGGCTGGGCGGCGCCTGCACGCAGCCGACCGTCGTCCGCGAGGCGCGGCGGGCGCTCCTCGCCGGCAAGCCGCGGCTGCTCGCCCTGGCCCCCGATCCCGAGACGGAGCGGCGGCCGGGGGTGGCGGTCTTCCCCATGACCTGCCACAGCGGAGGGAGCGTGGAGATCTATCTCGAACCGATCCTGCCGGCGCCGCGGCTCGCCGTCTTCGGCGCTTCGCCCGCCGCGCGGGCACTGGTCAGCCTGGGCCGGGCCATGGGCTACACGGTGGTCGCCGCCGAGGCTCCGGAGACGGCCGTCGCTCCCGCTGCCGCGGGGTCGCGAGCGCCGCTTTTCGCCGTCGTCGCCACCATGGGCGAGGGCGACGAGGAGGCCATCCGCGCGGCGCTGGCGCTCTCGCCCGCCTACCTGGGCGTGGTGGCGAGCGTCCGGCGCTTCGCCCAGCTCCGCCAGACCCTCCTGGAACAGGGCGTGACGGCGGCGGCGCTCGACGCCATCCGCAGCCCGGCCGGCCTGCCGATCGGCGCCCATACCCCGGAGGAGATCGCGCTCAGCGTGTTGGCGGAGATCGTCGAGCGGCGGCGCGCCACGGCGGCGGTTCCCTCGCGCGAGGCCGAGAAAGACGAGGAGAAGGAGGCCGCGTCCACTGCCGTCGATCCGGTCTGCGGGATGACCGTCGACGTCGCCACGGCGCGGCACACCGCCGAGCGCGACGGCCGCACCTGGTACTTCTGCGGCGCCGGTTGCCGCGAGACCTTCCTGGCGGGGTGGAAGGGGGCCGCGTCGGGATGATCAGCCTCCTCGCCTGGGGTGGCGCCGCTTGAGGGCCGAGATCGCCGCCCTCGAGAAGGCCATGGAGGCAGAGGGCTACATCGCCGATCCGGCCATCGCCACCGCCCTCTTCCTGGCCCGCGAGATGCGCCGGCCGCTCCTCGTCGAGGGCGACGCCGGGGTGGGGAAGACGGAGATCGCCAAGGTGCTGGCGCGCCTCCTCGACACCGAGCTCATCCGCCTGCAGTGCTACGAGGGGCTGGACGTCTCGACGGCGCTCTACGAGTGGAACTACCAGCGGCAGATGCTGCGCCTGCGGCTCGCCGAGCAGGAGGGCAAGAGCGCGGACGAGATCGAGGACCTCATCTTCGGCCGCTCCTACCTCCTCGAACGGCCGCTGCTGCGCGCCATCACCCGCCGCGAGGGGCCGGCGGTGCTCCTCATCGACGAGATCGACCGCGCCGACGACGGCTTCGAAGCCTTCCTCCTGGAAGTGCTCTCCGACTTCCAGGTGACGATCCCGGAGCTCGGCACCATCCGCGCCGAGCACGTCCCCTACGTGGTGCTGACCTCGAACCGCAGCCGCGAGATCGGCGACGCCCTGCGCCGGCGCTGCCTCTACCTCTACATCGAGCACCCGTCGCTCGACAAGGAAGTACGCATCCTGCGCGCCCGCGTGCCGGGAGCGAGCGCCAAGCTGGCCGCGGAGATCGGCCGCTTCCTGCGGGCGCTGCGGCGGCGGCGGCTCTCCAAGGCGCCGGGAGTGGCGGAGACCATCGACTGGGCGCAGGCGCTGCTGCACCTGCACAGCGAGCACCTCGACCGCGAGACCGTCGAGCAGACCTTGGGCTGCATCGTCAAGGACCAGCACGACCTGCGCGAGCTCGCCCAAGGCGGGCTGGAGGCGGTGCTGGCGGAGGCGGCGGGATGAGCGCGCCGGCAGCTTCGTCCGAGCGGCGAGACCTCGTGCATCACCTCGCCCGCTTCGCCGCCGCCTTGCGGCAGCGCGGCGTGTCGCTGACCCTGAGCGACGAGGCGGACGGCCTGGCGGCGCTCACCCTGGTGGACGTCGGCGACCGCGACGAGGTGCGCCGGGCGCTCAAGGCGGCGCTCAAGATCCGACCGCGCGACTTCGCGGCCTTCGAGGAGCTCTTCGCGCGGCTGTGGACGGCGGCCGGGCCGGCGGCGGACCGGCCGCGCAATCCCGAGGTCGCCGACCCAACGAAGCCGCCCCGCCCGCGCCCCGGCGGCGCTCTGCCGGCGGCCGACCGGCCGGCGGCCGCCGCCGGCGAGGTCACCGTGCCGGAGGGGGAGGAGCCCGGCTGGAGCCCGCAGGCGGCGCTTCGCCGGAAGCCGTTCGAGGAGTGCTCGGCGGCCGACTTGCAGGCGATGGAGCGCCTCCTCTCGCGCCTCGCTCTCCGCCTCGCCACCCGGCCCAGCCGGCGGCGGGTGCCGGTGCGCGGGCGCGGCGAGCCGGACCTGCGGCGCAGCTTCCGGCGCGCCGTC